>JAUMWZ010000103.1:0-1983 GCA_030529405.1 Bacteroides sp.
CGGGGACACAAGGATTTTCAGTCCTTTGCTCTACCAACTGAGCTATGGCACCTTGCTGTTTTGCGTTGCAAAGATAGATGTATTTTTCTTATATGCAAAATAATGATAGCAAAAGTTACGGCAATAACTTCTGTGGTAGTATATCTATACTGCCTTCAGGAACTATGTTTTAATGTTTTGCTTATTTATATATCGTTTGTAAATTGACTGTATATAGTCTGCAAGTCAAGTATATACAGTTTACTTTCAAATGATGTATTGTTTACAATGCATTTGTGTTCATATTTTTTTCTAGTTTCCATTAAATCTGCTGTAAAAGCATAGATTTTCATGTGTAAAGTAGTGGTAAACTCTTCTTTTTTTGTGCCTAAATGTTCTATGAGTTAAATGTTTTTATAACTTTGCGCCTTTAGTAAATTAGAGATAAAACTATAATAATAAACAGTAATATAGTATGAGCAAAAAGTTTAAGGAATATTCAAGGTTTGACCTTTCGCAAGTTAATAAAGAAGTGCTTAAAAGGTGGAATGAAAACAACATATTTAGCAAGAGTGTTGAAGGGAGAGAAGATGCACCTTCTTATGTGTTCTTTGAAGGACCTCCATCTGCTAATGGTATGCCAGGTATTCATCACGTAATGGCTCGTACAATAAAAGATATTTTCTGTCGCTATAAGACAATGAAGGGATTTGTTGTTAAGAGAAAAGCTGGCTGGGATACTCACGGTCTTCCTGTGGAGTTAGGTGTTGAAAAAGCATTGAATATAACTAAGGAAGATATTGGTAAGAAAATATCTGTGGCGGAATATAATGCTGCTTGCAGAAAAGAAGTGATGAAATATACAAAAGAGTGGGAAGACCTAACTGAAAAGATGGGTTATTGGGTAGATATGCACGACCCATACATCACTTACGATAATAGATATATAGAAACTCTTTGGTGGTTGTTGAAACAGTTCTACAAGAAAGGATTGCTATATAAGGGATATACTATACAACCATATTCGCCTGCTGCTGGAACGGGTTTAAGTTCGCACGAACTTAATCAACCTGGTTGTTATAGAGATGTAAAGGATACAACTGTGGTAGCACAGTTCAAGATAAAAACTCCAAAGGAGGAGATGACAGAGTGGGGAGAGCCTTTTTTCTTAGCATGGACAACTACTCCTTGGACTCTACCTTCTAACACCGCACTTTGTGTTGGACCAAAGATTGATTATGTGTCTGTAAAGACATACAACCCATATACTAAAGAGCCTGTTACAGTGGTGCTTGCGAAGCCATTGTTAAACAGTTTGTTCAATCCTCAAGCAGCTGAACTTCCACTTGAAGATTATAAGGCGGGCGATAAGTTAATACCTTATAAAGTAATTGCTGAATATAAGGGAACAGACCTTGTAGGTATGGAATATGAACAATTGCTTCCTTGGGTTAAGCCTATTGAATTGTTTGAAAACGGAGATTGGGCAGTTAGCGATAAGGGCTTTAGAGTTATACCAGGCGATTACGTGACTACTGAAGATGGTACTGGTATAGTACACATTGCTCCTACATTCGGTGCCGACGACGCTAACGTTGCTCGCGCAGCAGGAATACCTTCTCTGTTTATGGTAAACAAGAGAGGCGAGAAGCGTCCAATGGTAGATTTCACTGGTAAGCTCTTTAATATAGATGAGCTTGATGAGGATTTTGTTTCTAAAGCAATAGACGTTGAGCTGTATAAGGAATATGCTGGAGCTTGGGTTAAAAATGCATATAACCCTAAATTCACTATTGATGGCAGATTTGATGAAGAGGCTGCAAATGCAGAGGAGTCATTAGACATTGTTATAGTGATGAACATGAAGATGAATAATAAGGCTTTCAAGATTGAAAAACATCTTCACAGCTATCCTCACTGTTGGAGAACAGACAAGCCTGTATTATACTATCCACTTGATAGCTGGTTTATACGTTCTACTGCTTGTAAAGACAGAATGATAGA
>JAUMWZ010000103.1:2083-5833 GCA_030529405.1 Bacteroides sp.
GACAAAATTGATTTACATAGACCTTACGTAGACGATATTATACTTGTATCGGAAGACGGTAAACCAATGACCAGAGAAACTGACCTTATTGACGTTTGGTTTGATTCTGGTGCTATGCCGTATGCACAGATACATTATCCTTTCGAGAATAAAGAAGCATTTGACAAAGGCATTATTTATCCAGCTGACTTTATAGCAGAAGGAGTTGATCAAACAAGAGGTTGGTTCTTTACTCTGCATGCAATAGCGACAATGATATTTGACAAGGTTTCTTACAAAACAGTAATCTCTAACGGATTGGTGTTAGATAAGAACGGAAATAAGATGTCTAAGAGATTAGGGAATGGAGTTGATCCTTTTGAGACTATTGAAAAATATGGCTCAGACCCATTAAGATGGTACATGATAACTAACTCTTCTCCGTGGGATAACCTAAAATTCGATATTGAAGGAGTAGAAGAAGTAAGAAGAAAGTTCTTTGGTACGCTTTATAATACATATTCTTTCTTCGCACTTTATGCTAATGTTGATGGTTTCAAATACTCAGAGGAAAACTTGAGTGTTAATGACCGTCCCGAAATTGATAGATGGATTCTGTCTTTACTAAATACACTTATCAAGGAAGTTGATAATTGCTATAACGAGTATGAACCTACTAAAGCAGGTAGACTTATATCAGACTTCGTCAATGACAACTTATCTAACTGGTACGTTAGACTTAATCGTAAGCGTTTCTGGGGTGGTGAGTTTACTAAGGATAAATTGTCTGCATATCAAACATTATATACTTGCTTGGAAACAGTAGCTAAGTTGATGGCACCAATATCTCCATTCTATGCAGATGTGTTATACACTGACCTTGTTTCTGTCGTTAGAGAAGATGTGGAACAATCTGTACACTTATCTGATTTCCCTAGATGTGATGAGTCACTTATAGATTCAGAACTTGAAACACGAATGAAGATGGCGCAAGATATAACATCAATGGTGCTTTCGCTAAGAAGAAAAGTGAATATAAAGGTACGTCAGCCACTTCAAAGAATAATGATACCTGTTGTGGACGATGAACAGAGAGCACATATAGAGGCTGTGAAATCTCTTGTAATGGGTGAAGTAAACATAAAAGAAGTGGACTTCGTTGATAATACAGTGGGAATACTTGTTAAGAAGATTAAGTGTGATTTCAAGAAAATGGGACCTCGCTTTGGAAACAAAATGAAAGGTATTGCACAGATAATTACAGGTCTTTCTCAAGATGAGATAGCTGAGTTTGAGTCTAAAGGCTCATTCATTTGTGAGGTAAATGGAGAGAAAGTAACTGTTGAAAGTTCTGACATAGAAATAATAAATGAAGATATACCGGGTTGGTTAGTAGCTAATGAGGGCAAACTTACCGTGGCTTTGGAAGTAAATATTACTGAAGAGTTGAGAAAAGAAGGTATTGCTAGAGAATTAGTAAACCGCATACAAAACATCAGAAAAGCTAATGGCTTTGAGATAGTAGATAAGGTCAAGATAAAGATTACGAAAAACGAGCAAACAGATGAAGCAGTAAATGAATATAAATCATATATTTGTAACCAAGTACTAGGTACATCTATTGAACTGACAGACGACTTATCTGCCAACTCGACTGAAGTTGATTTTGACGACTTCAAGCTTAAAATAGAACTGATAAAAGAATAATATTATAAAAACACCTTAAAACTATGGCGGAAAAAACAAGATACTCAGACGAAGAGTTAGAAGTATTCAAGGAGATTATTCTAAAGAAACTAGAGAAAGCTCAAGAAGACTATAAGTTTCTTATGGATAGTGTTACTGGGGTAGACAGCAATGACATAAACGACACTTCTCCTACTTACAAGGCATTAGAAGAAGGCTCTTTTGCTCTTTCAAAGGAAGAAACGGCATTGTTAGCGCAGAGACAACACAAGTTTATACAAAACTTGCAAGCTGCTTTGGTAAGAATACACAACAAGACTTATGGTATATGTAGGGAAACGGGTAAACTAATTCCTGCAGAGCGATTGAAGGCTGTCCCTCACACAACTCTTTGTATAGAGGCTAAGAATAACGCCAAAAAATAGAATTTTATGATAATGAATTTGCAGGCTATAACCAGAACTTACTTGTAGGTTTTGGGTATAGCTTGTGTTTTAATGAGAGATAAAAAGTATGAGTAAGTTTTTGAGTAAGGGAAAAGTTGCATTTCTGGTTATACTGTCAGTAATATTGATAGATCAAGTGTTGAAAGTCTGGGTAAAGACAAATATGTTTTACAACGAAAGCATATATATTGTCGATTGGTTTAAGATATACTTCACAGAAAACAATGGTATGGCTTTCGGTATGGAGATATTTGGCAAACTTTTCTTGACTTCATTTCGCATAGTTGCAGTTTCTTTAATCTTGTACTACTTATTTAAGATTATAAACAAAGGATATAAGACTGGCTACATCATTTGTATATCATTGATTTTTGCAGGAGCTGTTGGTAACATCATAGACAGTATGTTTTACGGAGTATTTTTCAGTGAAAGTACATTCACTTCATTAGCTACTTTCTTGCCAGAAGGTGGAGGATACGCACCTTTAATGTATGGGAAGGTGGTAGATATGTTCTATTTCCCGATTATAGAAACAACATGGCCAGAGTGGGTACCGTTTTATGGTGGCTCTAAGTTTATATTTTTTAGTCCTGTATTCAACTTTGCCGATGCTGCTATAAGTTGTGGAGTTATTGCCTTGTTATTATTTTACAGAAAGTATATAGGCACAATATCTAAATAAAACCATCAGTCTGATGAACAGAATTATTCCTTTCTTTCTTATAATAGTCTTCTTTGTATTGCCGTTTGTTTTTGGAGGTTGCAACATAGGTAAACCATCTAGTGTGCTTTCAGAAGATAAAATGGAGGATATTCTTCTAGAATACTATAAAGCTAAAGCTATATCTGAGAACTCATCTTATGGCTCCACAGGTCCTAAGGGAGCTTTGTATATAGAATATGTGTTCAGAAAACACGGCATAACAAAGGCTGATTTCGATAGTTCTCTTATGTGGTATTCTCATAACTCACTCCGACTTGCCGAGATATACGATAAAGTAGCCAAGAGATTAGAGAACGAAAGAGATTTCATAAATCTAAAATTGGAGGGTAAGGATAAAAATAATAGAAAGACAGAAGATAAAGACAGCGTGGATATATGGTTAGACTTGAAGAATATCCATATGAATGGTCACAGGTTTAATAATATATTTACTTATTCAATACCCGTTGATTCTAATTTCAGAGAGAATGACACACTTCTATGGAGTGTAGACTATCGCTTCAAAAAGCCTAAAAGTGAGGATTCTTTGAGATATGCCACTATGGCTTTCATTGTTTCTTACGATACAGATACCATTAGACTTATACGCAATATATCAGAGTCTAAGACAGAAAAGATGTATATCCACTCTGACTCATCAGGTAATATAAGGAGTATAAAAGGCTTTATGTTGTACTATTCTGTTGATTCTTTGAAAGACAACTCTCTATTTCTAAACAACATTAAGATAATGAGATACAGAACTGTTCAAAGAGATAGTGTTATGACTTCTACAACAGATAGCATAATGAGTGCTGACAGCCTGTCTGTAGATTAAGTACAACCTTTTTCCTTCCTATATATATTTTTCTTTAGATTGTGTATGGCTTATTTCTAAACCATATATAACTGATATGCAAATCATATATAACTTAT
>JAUMWZ010000104.1:0-4054 GCA_030529405.1 Bacteroides sp.
GAGCGCACTCCAAGATACCCTCCGTGATGACGTTTAGAGTATTCTTCTATTGAGAACCTAATGCTTTTCATCGTCTGTACAACTATAATATCTCCGATAACGGTCATTGCCGTGGTAGAAGTTGTAGGAGTCATTCCCAACGGACACACCTCTTTTGGGTTTCCAGTGCTAAGACATACATCTGCTTCCTTAGCTAAAGGGCTGTCTGCATTGCCCGTAATTACCACAATCTTTATATCCTTATTCAGCTTCCGTGCTAAAGACACAAGTTCCACAATCTCCCTTGTTTTGCCCGAATTAGATATGAGTAGAAAAATGTCGTTAGCTTGCAACACTCCCAAATCGCCATGCTGTGCTTCGCTAGGGTGAAGGAAAATGGCGGGAGTGCCAGTAGAACAAAAAGTAGTAGCTATATTCAAGGCTATTTGTCCAGCCTTTCCCATTCCAGAAGTTATCAACTTTCCTTTCTTGTTGTGCACTTGCTCAACTATCAGTTTAACAGCCTTTTCAAAACCATCTGTTATTGGAATATTCATCACAGCCTGTGCCTCTTGCTGCAAAATTTCTTTAATGCTCTCTTTCATTTTCCTTTTTTGAAGTATAAGTAAACACAGACAAAAGCAAAAGTTAGTTACTAACGATACTAATATCTGTTGTTTTGATAAGCAAATATCAATATTTTATTGCATATAACAATAGATTTGAGTCACTAAAATAAACAGATTTAACGGCAACACTACTTTGTGTCTATCTCAAAAACCACAATCGAGCCTTTCAGTAAGCTCGTTTCACAAACACACCAAACAACAAAAACACGCACATAATGATTATATTAACTATGATATATTTCACAGCACAACTAAACTGATTAACTTTGCCGACCAAAAACAGTATAAAATAATGAGTTACAACACATACACACTAGACAACGGATTAAGAGTTATACACAAAAACACAGGTGCAAACGTGTCATACTGTGGCTTTGCTATAAATGTAGGAACGAGAGATGAGAAGGAGAATGAACACGGAATGGCTCACCTTGTAGAACACATGATTTTCAAAGGCACCACAAATAGACGTGCGTGGCATATACTCAACCGAATGGAGAGTGTAGGCGGAGAGATTAATGCATACACAAACAAGGAGGAAACTGTTGTCTACTCAGCCTTTCTGAAACAAGATTTGCCAAGAGCGGTAGATTTGTTGTGCGACATAGTGTTTAACTCTACCTTCCCAGAAAAGGAGATTGAAAAAGAAGTTGATGTTATTATTGACGAAATACTATCTTACGAAGACAACCCGTCTGAACTTATCTACGACGACTTTGAGGACGCTCTTTTTGCGGGTTGTTCGTTAGGCAGAAACATACTAGGCACACCCAAGGCACTGAAAAGCTTCACTCGAAAAGACGTCTTAAGCTTTGTAAGAAAGTATTACACACCAAGCAACATGGTGTTCTTTCTTTATGGAGATGGGAAAGACTTATATCTGAAAAGAATGTTAGAAAACCGCACTCAAGAGGTAAGCGCAAAAAACTTCAAGATAAAACGCAAAACTCCGGAAAAGTATATAAGAACGAACAACACACTATATAGAGCCACAAACCAAGCTCACGTACTAATAGGAAACAGAACATATAGTGCCAAAGACAAAAAGCGCACTCCCCTATTTTTGCTTAACAACATTCTAGGCGGACCCGGTATGAACAGCCGACTAAATGTAGAACTAAGAGAGAAAAGAGGATATGTATACAACGTGGAGTCGAGCCTTGCATCATATACAGACACAGGAGTGTTTGCAACATATTTCGGCACAGACGCGAAGCGAACAGATAGGTGTGTGGAGATAATCCTTAAAGAGTTCGACAAGTTTAAGAACAACAAACTGACCTCAACACAGCTACAAGCAGCCAAAAAGCAGTTAATAGGTCAGATAGCAGTATCGAAAGACAACAACGAAAACAATGCTTTGGCAATGGCTAAGATGTTTTTACACTTCAACGTCTGTGAGCCTTCTAAGCTGTTATACGAGAAGATAAACAACATTACGGCAGAAGAAATTATGGACGTAGCAAACGATATTTTCAGCGACGATATGTCGTTCTTGATATACAAATAGCATCTTTTCAGAGTGTAACACATATACCTACATCTCCGTACTAAACAAGCTAGTCAGATAAAGGTATAACAGCCCATTCACAAACGATATACAAACAAGAAATCAGCTATATATAATTTGAAAGTAAATTATATATAGCTGATTTTTAATTTATATACAGTCTGTTTTTCCAAAGGTAATAACTCCCCAGACAGCCCTACATAGGGTCTACGTCATAATAAACCTTTACTGACTTAAACTTAGGATTGCTTTCTGCATAAAACTGTTCCACTTGATGCAGATAGTCTTTAAGTTGATGCAAAGAACCCGTTACTGGAGCCTTTATCATTATAGTTCTAATAAACAAAGACTGCACTCTGCTGACCATAGGCTTGCTTGCTCCAAGCACACAAGAGCCAAGATTTTGGCGCAAAGCAGCAGACATCTGTTTTGCAAAATCATCTGCCACAGCCTCGTCACGATGCTTTATATACACGTATATCAACCTGCTAAAAGGTGGATAAGACAACAGTTTTCTGTCAGACAGTTCTTTCTCAAGCATACCGATATAGTCGTTGCCCACAATCTGAGATATTATGCTATTCTCAACCTTCTTTGTCTGCAACAACACACGACCTCGCTTTTGCCGTCTGCCAGCCCTACCTGCCACCTGAGACATTAACTGAAAAGCCCTCTCGTGAGCACGAAAGTCGGGAAAATTCAGCATACCGTCGGCATAGACAATACCCACAAGACTTACATTATCAAAATCTAAACCCTTAGAAACCATTTGAGTGCCGATAAGCACATCAGCCTTTCTATCGGCAAAATCAGATATTATACGCTCATAAGAGTTCTTAGTCTTTGCCGTGTCCATATCCATTCGCAACACACGTGCAGTAGGAAACATATGTGCAACCTCTTCTTCTATCTTCTCTGTTCCAGCACCTAAGTCAATAATTTCAGTCGATTGGCATGCAGGGCAAGAAGTAGGCACATTATAAACCTCTCCACAATAGTGGCAAGTGAGTTTATTTATCTTCTTATGATAGGTTAGAGTAACATCACAATGAGAGCAACGAGGATTCCAACCACAGGTTTTACACTCTAACATAGGAGCAAATCCGCGTCTGTTCTGAAAGAGTATAACCTGTTCTCCGCTTTCTATTGCCGAACGCATACCTTCAACAAGCTCCGGAGAGAACATACCACGCATACGTTTCTTTCTGTATAACTCTTTAATATCTATAGGGTTGATGTGTGGAAGCTCTACACCTTCGTGTCTGACAGACAACGAAACAAGTCCATACTTACCTTGCTTTGCGTTGTAGAAACTCTCTACTGACGGGGTAGCACTACCCAACAAAACCTTAGCATGAGCATATTTCTGCGCCAAAACAATGGCAGTGTTGCGGGCATTATATCTTGGTGCAGGCTCTTGTTGTTTATATGTAGCCTCGTGTTCCTCGTCTACTATGACCAAACCAAGTTTTGAAAAAGGCAGAAACACAGAAGAACGAACACCCAATACAACATCATAAGGAGCATCGCTAAGCTGTTTCTTCCACACTTCTATGCGTTCTGCATCGGGAAACTTAGAATGATACACACCCAAACGATTACCAAATACCCGTTTAAGTCTATGTGTTATCTGCGTTGTCAAAGCTATTTCTGGCAACAAATAAAGCACCTGTCTACCCTCCGATAGTGCTTTATTTATGAGGTGAATGTATATCTCCGTCTTCCCACTTGATGTTACTCCGTTTAGCAGACAAACATCTTTGCTGTCAAAAACAGTGTTTATCTGCTCAAAAGCTAACTGCTGATGAGGGTTTAATGTGTTTAATCGTATCTCTGTTGTTTCATCATCAAGTCGAGAAACCTTATTAAGATATGTGGTTATTATTCCTCTTTCTGCCAACGAGGTAAATACTGACGAACTGCAACCTGCTTTATC
>JAUMWZ010000104.1:4154-5812 GCA_030529405.1 Bacteroides sp.
TTATTCCTCTTTCTGCCAACGAGGTAAATACTGACGAACTGCAACCTGCTTTATCGAGCAACTGTTTTTTAGACACCTGACGAACAGATTCTGATGAGAACAGAGCAGAAAGATTAAGATATGACAAGATTAAATCTCTTTGTCGTGGCGAACGGTTCATAGAGCCAAGAAGTATGTTAAGCCCTTGCTCGGTTATACCATCTGCAAGTTTTACCATAACCTCCGTTTTCGGGCGATAAGACTCTTTTAGCTCCTCCGTTACCTTGATTATTTCTTTCTCTAGTAACGACTTTATTACAGACAAAGGTGCTTTCACATCTACGTGTTTGAATATATCGTTTACCTTAGCCCTGCCCTTATTTTGCAACCAAAGCAATACCTTTTTCTCTTTTTCGGTAATATTGCTTTCGCCCTCATAATCATCATTCATCTCTACAACACTCTCACTTTCAACCTTCAAACCTGAAGGAAGGGCTGCTTTATATACATCGCCTACGGCACACATGTAGTATGATGCTATCCACTGCCATAGTTCCATCTGAACGAAATTGACAATAGGACTGTCGTCAAGAAGATATTCTATGCTCTTAACCTCATATCCTTGTGGCTCTACATCGTGCATAGAATATACTATACCTGTGTAATATTTCTTCACACCAAAAGGCACAACAACCCTGTAACCAACGTTCACACAGCCTTGAAAATCACTTGGTATGGCATAAGTGAATGTTTTGTTCAGCGGTAAAGGAAGTATAATCTCTGCGTACTTGTTCATAGCACACAAAAGTACAATATAAAGACGGATTGCAAACTCTATTTACTTTATTTCTAAACAGTATATAGTGTGAAAACAAACTATATATAGATAAAAAACAAACTGTATAGAGTTTGAAAAACAAAGAAGTATAGGTAGCATCACAAGTGTAAATAGCCTAAGAACCAAAACATCTATAACAAGAAACAAAAACACACCGCCTATAAGCTAGACACATATACCACACATACAAGGCAAAAAGAAACAAAAAGGGCTGACAGAAGTTTTCGCATCTGCCAGCCCTTTGCTTTTATTCAATCTTAAAACTAACCTTCAAGTGTTGTGTTATTCTTTCAATTCTTCTTTAACACTGTCTATAAAGTCATCAACCTTTTGTTTTGACTCTACTTCTAGTTTCTTAAAGTCATATTTAAGTCCTGCTTTGTAAGCATCTTTAGCCTTCTTAAGTTCAGCATTCATAGCCTTAGTATATCTTTCTTTTACTCTCTTAAGTTCAGCCTTCATTTCTTTCTTATATTCTGCCTTTATCTTCTTAACCTCAGCTTTATATATTGCAGCAGCTTCTTTCTTTGCTTGCTTCTTTTCTAGCTTCAACTCATAGTCACGCACCTTCTTTTCTTTTTCTATTTCAAACTTGCTTGTAACCTTAGCTTGCTCTTTGTTAGTAAGAACAGATTGTGCATTAACTGCCGATGTAGCTAATACTGAGAATAATATACCTAATAATAAAATCTTCTTCATAATTACCATGTGTTTAATTTCACTTAATGTTTTAACTTTACTGTGCAAAGGTATCTCTTTAGTTTACAAGAACCTAAAAGTTAAATGAAGATATATAGATTATTTACCTTTAATGTATTAACTTAACAATAAAGCAACCTCC
>JAUMWZ010000105.1 GCA_030529405.1 Bacteroides sp.
AGTCTACTCTGTGAGTTTGCTCGGTAGAGTATAGCCATATCGCTGTAAGAATATCCTTCCTGTTGATGCAATCTCTGCACCCTTCGTGCCACGTATATAGCTTCTTCAATGTCATTGTATGAATTGTGCAGGCTTACTCTGTTGCCCAATTCGTTTTCAGAATACACCTGTTTGCGTATCTGGTTACCATTCTTTTCTATCAAACTGTTTGCCGCTGCCACGATGTTTTTAGTAGAACGATAGTTTTGTTCTAGTTTGAATATGCGCGCGCCATTATATGTTTTCTGAAAGTTTATTATGTTGCTGATGTTGGCACCTCTGAATGAGTAAATGCTTTGTGCATCGTCGCCCACGACACAGATGTTTCTGTGTTTGCTGGCAAACAACTTTACGATGATATGTTGTGCATAGTTTGTGTCTTGATACTCATCAACAAGGATATATCTGAACCTTTGTTGATACTTATCTAGTATGTCTTTGTTTTCGCTTAGTAGTTTGTGAGTATACAGAAGTATATCATCAAAGTCCATAGCCATAGACTGTTTGCATCGGCGGGCATATTCTTCGTATATCGAGTGCAACGATTGCATATTGCTAATTCTGTCTGCCTTCATCGCCTCGCTGTCTTCTGCATACATCTTTGGTGTTATCAGATAGTTTTTGATGTTAGATATCCTTGACAACACACTCTGCGGTTTATACTTCTTATCGTCAAGCCCTTTCTCCTTTATGATATTACGTATTAGGCTAAGACTATCTGATGTGTCGTATATGGTAAAGTTGCTATCAAAACCAATATGTTGAGCTTCTGTGCGCAAGATGCGTAAAAAAACGGAGTGGAATGTACCCATTTGAAGATACCTTACACGGTCTTTTCCGAGCATATTAGCTATGCGCTCCTTCATTTCTCTTGCCGCTTTGTTTGTAAAAGTAAGTGCAAGTATCTCGCTAGGATAGTATTCATTCTCCAGCAAATAAGCTATTTTGTATGTCAGCACCCTTGTTTTGCCCGACCCAGCACCTGCAATTACCAGCGACGCACCGTCTATGTAAGACACTGCCTCATATTGTGCTTTATTTAGTTCTTTCTTGAAATCTATGCTCATAAACAACTGATTGTCTGTTTTTAAGATACTGTTACCGTGTTGTAGATTAACAGTCGAAACACAAAAGTACTACATCTGTGCGACAAAACATAACCCACCAGCACGCTTTTTATGTTGCGTGAAATATCATCTCACTATGTTTGCTCTCTGAACGATATTTCTGTTGAAAACAAACCATATATCGTTTGCAAGTAAGCTGTATATAACTGAGAAATAAACTATATACAGTTTGCAAGTCAGCTGTATATGGTTTGCAAATCTATGTTATAAGGCTTGTCAGGCAGTTATCTTTTGCTTTGTTAATCAAAAAGTAAAGTCTTCTGACCGAATGATAATATTTTTTTCGCCAATCATTGAACATTTATTGCTTTATTATCGTTCATAGATTAAACAAGAAACATAAATACTTGTGATATGAAAAGTTTATTAATATCTTTAATGATGATGACTATGAGTTATGAAATGCCTAAACTTCCTTACGCAACAAACGCTTTGGAACCTGTAATCAGTCAGCAAACAATAGAACTACACTACGGAAAGCACTTACAAGCATACGTAAACAACCTAAACAATCTTGTTCCAGGAACAGAATTTGAAGGAAAATCAGTAGAAGAAATAGTTAAAACAGCTCCTGACGGTGCTATATTCAACAATGCAGGTCAAGTACTTAACCACGACCTTTACTTCTCTCAATTCGCTGGTAAACCTTCGAAGAGTGAGCCAACAGGTAAGTTAGGAGAAGCAATTGCTAGAGATTTTGGAAGTTTTGAAAACTTCAAAAAGGAATTCACAGCAGCCTCAGTGAGTCTTTTCGGTTCTGGTTGGGCTTGGCTGTCAGTATGCAAAGAAGGCAAATTGCACATCACTAAGGAAACAAACGGCTCTAACCCGCTACGTAATGGCTTGAAACCTTTGCTTGGATTTGATGTTTGGGAACACTCATACTACTTGGACTACCAAAACAGAAGAGCTGACCACATCAACGCTTTGTGGAGCATAATCGACTGGGAAGTAGTAGAAAAAAGATTCTAAACTATAATGAGAGTTTAGGCTGTGTCTTAGACTCAGTTGTAGATTAAGCATAAAGCAGAACAAAAAAGGGCTTGAAATGAAGTAAAGCCCCTTTGTTCTGCTTTTTTGTTTCATAATGCTTTATGCTGTGTGATGCTGTTTTATTCGCTCAGATGTCTTGTTTGTAGTGGTAGTAAGTGTGTGAAACAAAAAAAGACGAACCATCTGTTCGTCTTAAACGCACGGGAGGAGAGGCTCGAACTCCCGACACCCGGTTTTGGAGACCGGTGCTCTACCAACTGAGCTACTCCCGTATTTGCGACCACAAAGATAATGCTTTATTGCTTACTTGCAACACTCTTGCACTTGTAATCGCACTTTTTTGTTCTTATTTATTCATTATTCCCCCATAAAACCTTGTCTATACTCTTTAGTTATATGGTTTTATAAACCGCTAATCAATCTTTTAGCTTTGACAAACTCTGTAGTTTCAGGCTTTTATTTATTCTGATTGAAGTTTTTGGTAGTAAACAGTTGTTAAGTAAGCATTATATAGTGCTTTTGCAAATTGTATACACTTGATTTCTAAACCATATATGGTCAGTTTTCAAACTATATATAGCTGACTTACAAACTGTATATGCTTTAGAATGCTGATGTATATAGCCTCTTTCCAGAGTGTGACAGTGTGTTTATTATCCACACATCGTTTGTCTTGTACATATAAAGGTGTGGTTTCAGTATATTATCACTTCTTTTCTTGCAAGTGTATGGTTTGCGAGCTGACTAATAGATACAAAAAAAGAGAACCTAAATAAGTTCTCCCCAATCTATTAACATTAAAAAAATACTTTCTCTTTCTCGATTAAGCTATCAGCTTAGATATTTGGTTGTTTATGTTTTGACACATAGCACCGTTTCTCATTGCTTGATACCTTTTTAGTCTGTACTGAAGCATCATTAGCTTCTCATTGTTTTTCTTTTCCATAATTTTTTACCTCTTTTTTTGTTACCCACCTTTTGGATAACTATTAAACTTTTACTCTTTAATACGGTGCAAATATAATACATTTTATATACACAGCAATAAACTATATACAGTTTTTACCAGAAAGGGTGTTGTTTTGTTGCTTTATTGATGATTATTACGGTTTTTATGCAATTATATTACTCGTTTTTTGCTCCTTCTTGCTCTAACTTATATATTTGTGGAGTTTAATCATAATCTATTCGTACAATGAAACACAATCTTAACATCTTTGGTTTCAAAAGTGTATTTCTTACACTCACAATCCTGTTAGTTTCGTTCTCATCTTGTAGCGAAAAACACTTTCTTAAAGAATCATCTTATCGCAAACAAGTGAAAAACGACTTTGAAGAAAAGAAGAAACTATTCAGAACAGACGAATTCTTTCAAGTTTTCAGCAGAACAGACATCTCGAAAGAAGAAAGAGAAGCACTTATGTTCCTATATGCATATATGCCGTTGGGAGATATAACTGACTACTCTGGAGACTTCTACCTGGAAAACTACCGCCTATCAATCAAAGCAAAAGAAGAAATGGAATGGGGCAAAACAATACCCCATGAACTATTCAGACATTTTGTGTTGCCAGTTAGAGTGAACAACGAAAACCTTGACAATTCTCGTGAAGTGTTCTACAATGAATTAAAAGATAGAGTTAAAGGATTAAGCCTTAAAGATGCAATTCTTGAAGTAAACCACTGGTGTCATGAAAAGGTTGTATACAGACCAAGCGATGCGAGAACATCATCTCCGCTTGCATCAGTCAGAACTGCTTATGGAAGATGCGGAGAAGAATCTACACTTACCGTGGCAGCTCTACGCTCTGTGGGAATACCTGCAAGACAAGTTTATACCCCACGATGGGCACATACCGACGACAATCACGCTTGGGTGGAAGCATGGGCAGATGGAACTTGGTATTTTATAGGAGCATGTGAGCCAGAACCTGTACTTAATCTGGCTTGGTTTAATGCACCGGCAAGCAGAAGTATGTTAATGCATACAAAGGTATTTGGGCTTTACAATGGACCCGAAGACGTAATGAAAAGAACGGCAAACTATACGGAAATAAATGTAATTGATAATTATGCTAAGAGCGCAAAAGGTATAGTTACCGTGGTAGATAATGACGGCAAACCAGTAGAAGGTGCTAATGTTGAGTTCAAAATATACAATTATGCCGAGTTCTTTACTATCTCTCGAAAACAAACAAATGAAGAAGGAAAAGCACAACTAAGTGCAGGTTTGGGCGATTTGATGATTTTTGCATACAAAGACAATGCTTTCGGCTTCTCTAAACTAACCTTTGGTAAAGACGAAAATATTATCATTAAACTTGACAAACGAGTTGGAGATGAGTTTAAATTTACAGTTGATATAGTTCCACCTAAAGAAGACTCTAAACGTCCGGAAGTAACACCTGAGTTGGCAGAAAAGAATAAAATACGCCTTGCTCAAGAAGACTCAATACGTATGCAATACGAATCTACCATGCTCGATGAGTATAGAGCAAAAGAGATTGTAGCACAATATGAGATATCAGACAGACTATCTGAGCAGGCTGTTAAAGTTCTTGTAGGTTCACGTGGTAATCATAAAACGATTGTTGCGTTCTTAGAACATGTGAAAAAGACGGGAAATAGCGACGTGGCAGTAGAGATTTTGCTTGGACTTTCAGCTAAAGATTGGAGAGATGTAACCTTAGATGTCTTGGTGTCATCGTATGAACACTACACAGACTATGTGAAAACAGGTCACAAGCGTGCATTACGTCTTGCCAATTGTCGTATAGCTCACGAGATGCTAACACCATATTACGAGTACTTTAAGCACAACACAAAGAAAGAGATTATAGACAGTGTGATTGAATCGCCTGAAACTTTGGTGCAATGGGTTAAGGACAACATCACAATCAATAATGAGATGAACTCTCAACGCATAATCATTTCTCCTAAGGGTGTATCTTTGGGTGGGGTAGCCGATAAACTATCTAGAGATATATTGTTTGTTGCTATGGCTCGTTCTCTTGGAGTTTATGCTTGGAAAGATGCTGTAACTGGTAATGTGATGTACATAAATCCGTCTGATGATGCAGAAGAGTTAGACTTGTCGAAGGCTAAACTTGTTGATTTCAGTAAGGAAACTTCTGTTACAAAAACCTCTAATGCAACTCTTAGAGCGAACTATTCTCCTTTGAAATGGTTGCCAAATCCGAAATATTACTCTCACTTCACACTTTCAAAGTATAATGAACGAGGCACTTTCGACTTATTGAATTACGAAGAAGGTGATGCCGATATGGGTGCAGGTGCTACTTGGGCAGGACTTTTGAAGAATGGTGCTACCGTTGAGGCGGGATATTATTTGATGATGACAGGTACACGTTTAGCAAGTGGGTCAGTAATGGTGTCTGGTCAATTTATTGATTTACCTGTCGGACAAGATAAGACTGCTACTCTTGAAATGAGAGATCAAGAAGATAAGGTAAGTGTCATTGGCAACTTCAATAGTGAGATTTTGTTTGGCGCACCAGATTATGGCAAGTCTGAACCAACAAGCGAAAGATGTTGTTCTGACGATAGTTATGAGGCAGGCTTTACTGAGGGCAAACGCAGTATATTAGACTTTAACGGCAGAGGCTATTATATGATAATCAAAGCCA
>JAUMWZ010000106.1 GCA_030529405.1 Bacteroides sp.
CTATAACTCTCTTAATGGCAATAGAGAGTTCTTTCATTCCCTTTCCTTCAGAAGTTATTGTACCTCCAGCAGCATACAAAGCAGCGGTAAGTCACGAGTTGAATGTTGTTCTTGTTGTGGTATTTGCTACAATAGGTGCAGACATAGGGGCTTTAGTCAATTATTATCTTGCTAAGTGGCTTGGACGACCACTTGTATATCGCTTTGCCAATAGCAGAATAGGACATATCTGTTTGATTAACGTTGAGAAAGTTAAGAATGCAGAGGCTTATTTCGAAAAGCGTGGCGCTTTGTCAACATTTATAGGACGCTTAATACCAGCAGTACGTCAGTTGATTTCTATTCCAGCAGGACTCGCAAAGATGAAACTTACTACTTTCTTGCTATACACAACACTTGGTGCAGGTATATGGAATATAATACTTGCCATAATGGGTTACAGTTTGTCTGCTGTTGTTAAGTCGGAAGAAGAACTGATGGCTAAGGTTACGGAATACAGTAGAGAGCTTGGCTTTCTATTCCTATGTATAGGTATCTTCATTGTGTTGTTTATTGCATATAAAGCATTGAAGAAAAGAAAGACTGCTTAATATCAGTTTCTGATTTTAGTTTCCATAATATAATTAAGAAAGGCTATCAACTTTAGCATAAGCTAAAGTTGATAGCCTTTTGTTTTATCTTTTCTATTTGTGAATGATAAGTTTTCCGACCGATTAAGTCATCAACTACTCACAAAAAGAATCATAACAAACAATTTCTTACTTTATAGCAGCAAGAGCTTTGTCATAGTTTGGTTCGTTCACGATTTCTTCCACAAGTTCAGCGTGTGCCACCTTGCCATCTTTGCCAATAACTACAACTGCACGTGCAAGCAGTCCTGCCAAAGGACCGTCAGCCATACGAACTCCATAGCTTTCGTCAAAGTCAGAGAAACGGAAGTCAGACAGTGTAACTACATTTTCTATACCTTCTGCACCACAGAAACGTCCTTGTGCGAAAGGAAGGTCTTTAGAAATACAAAGCACTACTGTATCCTTTAGGCTAGCAGCAAGTTGGTTAAACTTACGTACTGATGCTGCACAAACACCTGTGTCAATACTTGGGAAGATGTTCAAAACTACATTCTTTCCGTTAAGTTCTTTTAGTGCGAATGTAGATAAGTCTGTTTTTACCAATTCAAAGTTAGGTGCCACTGCGCCCACTTGTATAAATTCACCAATCAACTTAACTGGTGTACCCTTAAAATTTACTGTTGCCATAATTATATCTTTTCTTAATTAAGTTTCTATCACTATATAACACACAGAAAGCAAAATATGTTCAAACAATATAGTCTGCTTATTCAATACACCTGCAATACTTCACACGTCATGAACAAATACAAGCCATAAAAATCGACGTATCACACCTTAAAGCTAGACTAATAGAACCTCTAGAACAAACCTTATACAGTTTAGGAACAAACCATATATAATTTACTTCCAATTTATATATAGTTTACTTTCAAATCATATACAATCTGCTTTTACAGCCTATATGCTCCCTACCCTTCGTTTATTTCGCTTAGCTCCAACCAGCGCATGGTTTTTTCTTCTATCAAACCATCTACCTTTGGAAGCTCTTTAGAAATCTCTGTTATTTCCTCTACACTTATCTCTCCACCGCACAACTTTTCTTGCATCTCTTTTTGTTTCTTTTCAAGTTCAGCAATATCTTTTTCAAGCTGTTCCAACTCGTGTTTTTCCTTAAACGATAGTTTTCTTTTCTCGTTAAGTCTTACTTTTTCAGTCTTATTCTCATTAGCTTTTTGCTTACTTTTTTCTTCCTGCTCGTTCGTTTCTTTCCACTCTCTACATTGAGTGTAGTTGCCAGGGAAGTCTTTTATTTCTGCATTTCCTTTGAAAACTAACACATGGTCCACCACCTTATCCATAAAATAACGGTCGTGCGATACTACAATTACACACCCGTTAAATGATTTCAGATAGTCCTCCAATATATTCAAAGTCATTATATCTAAATCGTTTGTAGGCTCGTCAAGCACCAAGAAGTTAGGATTTCTCATCAACACAGTACACAAGTAAAGCCTTCTTCGCTCTCCCCCACTAAGTTTTGCAACATAATTGTGTTGCTTTTCTGGCGAAAACAAGAAGTGTTGCAGGAACTGCGATGCAGTAAGTTTCTTTCCGTTGCCTAGTTCTATCACCTCCGAAATATCTTTTACAACGTCAATCACTTTGGCGTCTTCCTTAAAGCTAAGTCCTTTTTGCGAGTAATATCCAAACTTTACTGTTTCACCTATTTCTATTTTACCTCTGTCGGGGGCTATTTCTTGCAGTATAATCTTCAAGAAAGTAGATTTGCCAGTACCATTACCACCGATTATACCCATCTTTTCGTGGCGAGCAAATATGTAAGAGAAATCTTCAAGTATCTTTTTCTCTCCAAACGATTTATAAAGACCCTCAGCCTCAAATATTTTATTGCCGATATATGATGCTTTTACCTCTATCTTTACATTACTTTGGTCAATGCGTTGTTTGGCTGTTTTCTCAATCTCATAAAAGGCATCTTCTCTGTATTTAGCCTTATGTCCGCGCGCTTGTGGCATACGCCTCATCCATTCAAGCTCCGTTCTGTACAAGTTGTTTGCACGTTCTATCTCGGCTGTTTTAGCTTCAATTCGCTCTTGTCTTTTCTCTAAATAGTAGCTGTAATTACCCTTATAAGAATACAACTGTCTGTTATCTATCTCTATAATCTCGCTACACACCCTGTCAAGAAAGTATCTGTCGTGTGTAACCATTAGTAGAGTTACGTTTGCACGAGCAAGAAACTGTTCCAACCACTCCGTCATTTCAAGGTCTAAGTGGTTAGTAGGTTCATCAAGTATCAGAACATCGGGCTCGTTAATCAATACGTTTGCAAGTGCAATTCTTTTTAATTCTCCGCCCGAAAGATACTTAATCTGCTTGTCAAATGTATTGATATTAAGTTTAGACAATATTTGCTTTGCACGTTGTTCATAGTCCCATGCTTTGGCATTGTCCATTCGTTCTATCAGAACATCTATATTGGGTGTGTTTGGAGTGTTAAGACATTGCTCATACTCCTTTATTATCTGTGCCGTCTCTCCACTATTATAAAAACACGCTTCAAGCACTGTTATCTCAGCAGGATAGTTTGGTTCTTGTTCAAGATAACCTACTCTGATGTCTTTTTTAAGCACAATATTACCGCTATCGTAGCCTTCTTGTCCAGAAAGTATTCTTAGCAGTGTGGTCTTTCCAGTACCGTTTTGCGCAATAAGTCCTAATCTTTGTCCCTCGGCAATAGTCATCGACACTCCATCTAATAATACAAGGCTACCGAAAGACTTAGTTAAGTTCTCTATCTGTATGTATGGTATAGACATTATCTGTTATTATTCTTTTTCTGTTAGTGCTTTAGTATATTCTTCTTCCAAGTTTACTGACAGTCCATTCTTTATTTTGCTCCATGCCAATTTCATAGGGTCAATCATCTTACCGTTATACATCAGCACCGCATCTTCTCTATTTCCGTCTATCAAAGTATGCCACTCTGCACCTTCAACTTCGTTTGTTATAATCACACACAAAGCTATTCCTACTGCAATCCATTCATCTCTTTTCTTCTTGCCTATATCTCCACTGTCGGCAAACTGTTGCAGAATAGCAATATCTTTCTCTTCTCCGTCAAACGAAACAGCATATTTTTTCTTCACAGACGATACTACCCATTCATAACAATCGTTTATAAAATCTATTTCGTTTAATCTTATGTTTATCAGTTCCGGAGCATATTTCACTCCGTCTTGACGTATAATTATGCTCTTTATTATGTCTTCTGCCACCTTTGTTGTAGCATCTTTGTATGTAGTGAAAGAACATTCAAACGCCATACAGTCCTCTCCCACAAGGTAATTGTGCGACACATATTTCACATTATCTTCTTCAAACTCGTGAGGGGTATATATAGCTTTCTTGCCACCTATGCTTATTGTCTGTGCTTTCTTATCGTGTTTAAGTTCTTCTCTTATCACACTTTCGCCATAGTTCTTCTCTCCTCTGTATGCCGATATACGAAAGTTGCCGTCCCAAACGCCTGCATTGTAAAACAAGAACGTGCTTTGTTCGTCTGCAAATTCAGACCATGCAGCAGGATATTCAAATGAAAACCACGCATTAGGCGATATGAATTTCTTTGTCTTGCTACTCATTATTATATCTTCTGTATTAGCTTTGTTTCCTTTATAAAATCTTCAATTATGTGGTCGCCCTTGATAGATGCCACTCCGTCAGAATACAGTTTCATCTTGCTCCATAGAGGTTTCATATTTTTTATGCTCTCCATTACGCAAAAATCTCCTGCCACTCCGCACACAATCACTTCATCAAACCCCTCTAAAATCTTCAGCGGTTCTTTGTTAGCTTCTTTCACAGCAAAGGCACCATATTCTTCTTTGTCTTGTTCTTGCCCTTTAAGCACCAAGTTATATGGCGTTCTTGACTTCTGACATGCTATAATAAGTTCGTCTACAATATCTGCACCCTCCGTTCCACCTACACAGTGTACGGGCCACGTGCCGAACGAACAGTGATTTTCAGGGTGATAGTCTGCCGTAAATACCACCTTACTGACTG
This sequence comes from Bacteroides sp., assembly GCA_030529405.1. Lineage (GTDB taxonomy): Bacteria > Bacteroidota > Bacteroidia > Bacteroidales > Bacteroidaceae > JAUMWZ01. The sequence continues at coordinate 4,665 of JAUMWZ010000106.1, forward strand.
CCTTGTCGTTTATCAACTTGGCAACATTTGCTACAGCCTCCACCGCTCCAGGAACAAACAAAGCCCCGTCAGGTCTGCAAAAATCATTTTGCATATCTACAACAACAAGCACTTTTTTATTATTCATAACGTAGAAAGATTTACTTTTTCTGTGAATATACTGCAAAGATATGAGTTTAAGAAATAACATACTAACGGCAAACGATAAACTCACTCGTTTTTTCGACTGAATAACACGGCAATGCAAACCATATACAGTAAAGAAATAAACTATATACAGTTATCAAGTCAGCTATATATAGTCAATTTGCAAACCATATATAATCTGCAAACATAGCCTCATATAAAAACAAACGAACTATAGTAAACAGGAAAACAAAGATTGAACACCCTTTGCTGTAATCATGCTATGCCACGAGACTAGTCTATATAGTCTCCACCCTCAACACCAAAATATTCTTCTAGCGTTAGTCCAGACTTATAAATCTTTTCAGCCTCATCTCCCACATAGCGTATATGCCAAGGCTCATACATATATCCAGTAATATGTTCCTTCCCTTGCATATATCTCAACACAAATCCATACTTATGACAGTTTGAGTGCATCCATTTCACAGCCAAAGAATCTGACTCTTGCTTGCCAAGCATCTTCTTCGAAGTGCTTTTTATATCAAATGCAAGCCCTAATTGATGTTCACTGTGTCCGGGACGTGCGCTGAATCTGTCTGACGCCTCTTGTCCTCTTTCTTTCACATAATTGGTATATAGCAAGTTCTGAAACTCGTATGAGCGATAGCCTGTGTATGTACTCCACACGTCAAACCCCATACTTTGCATATCTTTTATCATCTTCTTGACTTGCTTGTCAGCTGTTTTGTTCACTCCGGGGCGATAGCTTTGCTTAACATAATGCTTCTTATTGACAATGGCATGAATACCCTTTGAAAGGTCGGCAGGCTCAGCTTTCGTCAGTTTCTTAGTTAATGGTCTTGTGATAGATATATTCGTTCCGCCAACCTCAACATTTGTTTGTGGCGCAACAGTATATACCATTCCGAACAACAAAAACATATTCATCAGTAAAACTTCCATAATCACAACTTTTTCAGTTATACAAA
>JAUMWZ010000107.1 GCA_030529405.1 Bacteroides sp.
AAATTATATATAACTGATTTCTAAACCATATACAGCTGACTTGCAAACGATATATAGTTTGTAAATGGGTTGTATAACATTTGTTTGTTTGCCAATAAAGGTGTGATGAAAGGTGTTGTGTATTATGTGTTTATGATGATAATGTTTGTGGCGAAAGTTAGAGAGTGAAAGTTCGTCAAGAGAGTATGCAGATGGGGCAGAGAGAAGATATAGTGTAAGTGGAATAAAAAAGAAATCCCCTTCAAAGATGCGTTGTTTTCATCTTCGAAGGGGATATTTTATTTTCAATTCTGCCTTAGCCTATACACATATAGTATACCTGCTTGTCGGCGATTGAGTGTTTCTTACTTCTTGTCTGACACTACTTCAAGTAGTTCTACTTCAAACACTAGAGTTGAGTAAGGCTTAATTTTTTCGCCAGCACCACGAGAACCGTATGCAAGTTCGCTAGGAATGAAAAGTCTCATCTTACCGCCTTCTTTCATAAGTTGAAGAGCTTCTGTCCAACCTGCTATCACTCCGTTTACTTGGAATTGAGCTGGTTCGTTGCGACTGTATGAGCTGTCGAACTCAGTACCGTCAAGTAGCGTACCAACGTAGTTCACTTTTACAGTGCTTGTAGCTTCTGGAGTCTTTCCTTTACCTTCGTTTAGAACGATGTATTGAAGACCGCTTTCAGTAGTTACCACTCCTTCTTTTGTTTTGTTTTCTTCAAGGAATGCTTTACCTTCTTCAATTTCCTTAGCGAAAGCCTTTGCTGAGTTTTCATCTTTTATTCTCTCTGACTTTGTTTTAGCAAGCATATATGCTGAATCGTAAGTCAGTGAAGTGTCTTTTTTAAGAGCACCATTGTAGAAACCAGCTATGAAATTAGCTGTGTTTAGTGATTTAGTTGAGTCTGCTTGGAATATATCTTTAGACACGTGATTGATTTGATCTCTCAACTGTTCTCCTATTTTGTAGCCTTCGATGAATGCAAATTCCTTCTTCTTTGCGTCTGGTTTAGAGTTAGCACCTTCTAGTAGGCCTTTCATAAACTCATCAACCAAAGTAGAATCTACTCCAAAACGTGAGTTAGCAAACTCTAACAAACCTTCTGAGTTAGAATATCCCATTGCGTAAGAAAGGGTGTCTATCTCGTTGTTGAATGTAGCTTTTGGTGCAGATGCGTTACCACAAGATGATAGAGCAAATGTTGCTACTGCTGCTGCAATAAATAATTTTTTCATTGTTTCTTCTTTTTAGTTTATGTTATAATACTTCTATTAGTTCTACTTCGAATATCAGTGTGCTGTGTGGAGCTATCATTTCGCCTGCACCTCTTTCTCCATAAGCTAGTTCGCTAGGTATATATAGCTTCCATTTTGAGCCTTCTGGCATAAGTTGCAATGCTTCTACCCAACCTGGTATAACTTGGTTTACGCCGAAAACTGCTGGCTCGCCTCTTTTCACTGAGCTATCAAATAGTGTTCCGTCAATAAGTGTTCCCTCGTAGTGGCACTTCACTTTGTCTGTTGCCTTAGCTTTTTTGCCTTTTCCTTCAGTGATTATTTCATATTGAAGTCCGCTTTCTGTTGTAACAACTCCTGCTTTTTTCTTGTTTTCTTCAAGAAACTTCTTTCCGTTTTCTATGTTTTCTTTGTTTATCTCTTTCTCTAACTCAGCGAAATATTTGTTTACTATTTCTCTGGCTTCTGTGTGAGTCATATCAGTGTTTTTACCTTCAATTACGTCTGCAATAGCCTTTGCAAAGTCGTTCACATTGATGCTTTTCACTCTCATGCTCAATAGGTTTTGTCCTATACCAAGACCTATTGCATAACTAAACTTATCCATTCTGTTGTTTATGTGTTGTTTTTATGTAAATTATTTCAATTTGCAAAGGTAGGTGTTTTTATTTGATTTATAGCGGTTTTAGCCTTGATTTTTAAGGTCGGTAATATCTGTTGTGCTGTGTTGATAGCTTACATAAAAAGTAAGCTAACAAAACACTCGTTGGAAACTGTATATAGTCTACTCTCAAACTGTATATAATTGACAAGTCGATTATATATTGTTTGCAAGTAAGTTGTATATAGTTTATAATTACTACCTTTGTGATACATTCTTGATGTGTAAAAACTTCATACGGAGATTATGAATGACGATATTAAAAAAGCAATAGAGGTATTAAATAAAGGAGGGGTTATTCTCTACCCTACAGATACTGTTTGGGGCATAGGGTGTGATGCAACAAACGAAGAGGCAGTGAAGAAAATATACGATATCAAACGAAGGTCTGACAGCAAGTCAATGCTCGTTTTGGTGGATAGCGCAGTGAAAGTAGAAGGGTATGTAGCTGATATGCCCGCTGTGGCGTGGGACTTGATTGAGCTGACAAATAAACCGCTGACCATAGTGTATGAAGGAGCGAAAAATCTAGCAAAGAACCTGATTGCAGAAGATGGTAGCATCGGAATAAGAGTGACCAATGAAGTGTTTTCGAAACAACTATGTCTGAGATTCAAAAGGGCAATAGTGTCTACCTCAGCAAATATTAGCGGAGAACCCGCAGCAAGTCATTTTGCAGAGATAAGTCAAGAGGTAAAAGATGCAGTAGACTATATTGTTGAGTACAGACAAGACGATAGAAAGCCTGCATCACCTTCAAGCATAATAAAACTAAGCGCAAAAGGAGAAGTGAAAGTTATAAGAGAATAACTTATGGAAAAAGAGAAAGTAAGCCTGATGCAGAGAATTATTAAGTGGAGAGAGGATAATATCAGCGAAAAACGATTTATCCTAATACTTAGTTTTCTTGTAGGTATATTCACAGCAATAGCGGCTTTAATACTAAAGTCTTTAATACACGGAGTTCAAGACTTCTTGACAGAAAACTTTAGTGAAGTAAGTGCCAACTATATGTATCTAGTATATCCCGTTGTGGGTATATTCATAGCAGGCTGGTTCGTAAGAAATATAGTGAAAGATGATATTAGCCACGGGGTAACCAAAATATTATATGCAATCTCACGCAGACAAGGACGCATCAAAAGGCATAATATCTGGTCTTCAACAATAGCTAGTTCAATAACTATAGGATTCGGAGGTTCCGTCGGAGCTGAAGCACCTATTGTTCTAACAGGTTCTGCAATTGGCTCAAATCTGGGTAGCCTTTTCAAGATGGAACACCGCACTTTGATGCTACTTGTAGGTTGTGGTGCGGCAGGAGCAATATCAGGCATTTTCAAAGCACCAATAGCCGGACTTGTGTTTACAATAGAAGTGCTGATGATAGACTTAACAATGTCGTCGCTACTTCCGCTACTTATATCTTCAGTTACTGCTGCCACAGTTTCTTATATAGCATCAGGTGCCGAGGCAATGTTTAAGTTTAGCCTCACAGAACCTTTTGAAGTTGAACGCTCACCATACGTTATCCTGCTTGGAATATTTTGTGGATTAGTATCTTTGTACTTCACACGTGCGATGTACTATGTAGAGGGTGTGTTTGGAAAACTAAAAAGCCCGTACAGAAAACTAATGCTTGGTGGAGCAATGTTGAGCATACTTATCTTCCTTTTTCCACCACTTTACGGCGAAGGTTACGACACAATAGAACTACTCCTTAATGGAAAAGTATCCGAAGAATGGAATGCTGTGATGAACAACTCACTCTTCTATGGACACGGACAACTACTGCTTATCTATCTGTCGTTAATAGTTCTTTTCAAAGTCTTCGCTACTAGTGCCACAAACGGTGGAGGTGGTTGCGGTGGAACATTCGCACCTTCGCTCTATTTAGGCTGTATTGCAGGTTTCATCTTTTCGCACTTTTCAAACCAAATGGGTATAACTATCAATCTGCCTGAAGAGAACTTTGCTCTAATGGGTATGGCAGGTGTGATGAGTGGAGTAATGCACGCCCCGCTAACAGGTGTGTTTCTTATTGCAGAACTAACTGGAGGTTACGATTTGTTCTTACCACTTCTGATGGTATCTGTTAGTTCTTACCTCACAATTATAGCTTTCGAACCGCACAGTATATACTCAATGCGTTTGGCAAAAAAGGGAGAATTGCTGACACACCATAAAGACAAAGCTGTTCTAACGTTAATGAGTATGGACAATGTTGTAGAGAAAGACTTCGTAGCTGTTCACCCTGATATGTTCTTGGGAGAATTGATTAAAGCCATATCAGAGTCACATAGGAACATATTTCCTGTTACTGACAAAACAAGTGGTCAATTACTTGGCATAGTGTTGTTAGATGATATCAGAAACATTATGTTCAGACAGGAGCTATATCATCGTTTCAAGGTGAGTAAACTAATGACTTCTGCACCTGCAAAGATTATAGATACGGACAGTATGGAGAAGGTTATGCGTCTGTTTGATGAAACTCAGGCGTGGAATTTACCTGTTGTTGATGAGGAAGGTAAATACAAAGGGTTTGTGTCTAAATCAAAGATTTTCAATTCATACAGACAAGTTCTAGTGCATTTCTCAGAGGAATAAGAAATGATTTCTTGTTAAACACGAAACTATGTTTAGATGAATTGGAGGTAATATTCATAGGAATAAAAAGTAAAGTTCAGAGTAATTACAAGCAATGAATAAAGAAAGTTTAAGAATAGTATATATGGGTACGCCCGACTTTGCTGTTGAAAGTCTGCGCACTCTAGTAGACAATGGCTACAATGTGGTGGGTGTTGTGACGATGCCCGATAAGCCAATTGGACGTGGACATCAGATAAACTACTCGGCAGTTAAGCATTATGCACTTTATAAAGATTTACCCTTGTTGCAACCAACCAACTTAAAGGACGAATCTTTTCTTGAAGAACTGAGTGCGCTGAAAGCCGATTTGCAGATAGTGGTAGCCTTTCGTATGTTGCCAGAGGTAGTATGGAACATGCCACGACTAGGCACTTTCAACCTCCACGCATCACTTCTTCCGCAATACAGAGGTGCTGCACCAATAAATTGGGCAATAATAAATGGCGAGAAAGAAACAGGTATAACAACTTTTTTCTTACAACACGAGATAGACACGGGCAAGGTTATCCACCAAGAGAAGGTAGAGATTACCGATGAAGACAATGCAGAAACTCTGCACGACAAGCTAATGATGCTAGGGGCAGAACTAGTGAAAAAGACCGTCGATGATATTATAAATGATAATGTGCAACCTATTGAGCAGAGCCAAATGGCGGACGAAAGCCAGCTAAAGCCTGCACCAAAGATTTTCAAAGAAACTTGCAAGATAAATTGGAACGACACGGTCGATAACGTGTATAACTTCGTCAGAGGTCTGTCGCCTTATCCAACACCTTGGGCAGAGCTTACATACGAGAATGGCACTAAGGTAAACGTCAAGATATACGAATGTAAGAAAGAGTATGCACAACATACAAAATCGGCAGGAAGCATAGACACTGACGGCAAAACATATCTTAAAGTTGCAGTAAAAGATGGATATATCCACATACTATCTATGCAATTGCCAAACAAGAAAAAGCTTGATATAGAGCCACTTTTAAGAGGCTTTGCCGTGAACAACAACTTCACTTTCTAAGACGTTATACTATAAATAAAAGAAACACTAATATCACTCGTTTTGCAAACCATATACGGCTGACTTTTCAACTATATATAGTTTCCAAATCAGCTATATACAGTTTGCGAACAAGC
>JAUMWZ010000108.1 GCA_030529405.1 Bacteroides sp.
TGATTGCCTCATTTGGCGTACAATATACTGAGGCACAACAAGCTAAGAAAGACACTCTAGCCACAAAAACAGAAATGATGGCAACAGAGGAAAACACAGATAAGGTATATTCTGCTAAGGAAATAGAGGAAGGAGAAAGCTCGTTTGAAGAGAATATAAGAAAGGAAGAAAAAAAACAGATAGCTGAAGCAAGAAGAAACGCTATTCAAAAAAGAGCAGAAAGACAGAGAATAGAAAGAGAAATGAGCAGAAGTTGGGACAACGAATATACTAGCCTTTTGAGATGGGTAAAGGATTTCTTCTTTGGTTTCATTATTCCTGTTGTTAAGATTATGATAGCATTTATAGCTTTTGCAGTGATATTCTTGATAATAATTTCTTTTGTTATAGTTGTGTATAAGCAAAGCAGAAAGGCTATGGTAAATACATATAATTATGCCAGAACCAATAAGGTTGGAGAGATGGAAGATGAATTTGCGAAAAGAGTGTATGAGCAAAGACAAATGACTGACGAAGAATTGCTAGAAAGAAAAATACACCTAAGAAAGCAAGGAAAGGCTATAAAAACATTCTTTATAGGGCTTGGATTGCTTATATTCTTAGGAGCTTTGACAAACAATTCATCTATTGGTTCAATAGGTTTCTTGATTATGGCTATCGGAGCAGGACAGTTTATTTCGAACTGGTTCACATATAGCGACGGAAAATTTAACAGACTGTAAGCAAGAGATAGTTACGCATTATGAGTGCATTGAGCGACTGGGCTTTAGTAGTACAAGTGTCTGTATTCAAGAACAAACGTGCTTATGGAGTGTTGGTAGAGAAATACCAATCGCAAATAAGACGTTTCTTCTTGCATCAGACTTGTGGTGACGAGCAGTTGAGTGATGACCTTGCACAAGAAACATTCATAAAAGCGTACACAAACATATCTTCTTTCAAAAATATGTCTACTTTTGCAACGTGGATATACCGTATAGCAAACAACGTATTCTATGACTACACAAGAAGTAAGAAAAGCTATTCGGAACTAGACGAAAGAGAGGTAGACGAAGTAAACAGCATTGAGCAGGCAGATTTATCGAAGAAAATGGACATAAACAATGCTTTGGCTCAACTAAAAGAAAACGAAAGAAGCTGCATAGCTCTGTTCTACATGGAAGATATGAGTATTGAAGACATATCGGAAGTATTATCAATACCGCAAGGAAGTGTGAAGAGCCACCTATCAAGAGGTAAAGAGAAAATGGCTAAATATTTAAGGAGTAACGGATATGAATAGGATAACAGACGATGAATTGGTAAAACAATTTCTTGCCAACAACAAGAAAGAAGTGGCAGACAAAGGGTTTACCGAAAGAGTAATGAAGAGTCTGCCCGAGAAGAAAAGGAGAAATATTCCTTGGCTAAGCATATTTATGTCGATAATAGTACTGGCTGTAATGATATATGCAAATGTATTTAGCAAAATACTAAACACTATTGTTGCTGCATTACAAGACACGTACTACGACAACTATGGATTGAGAGAGATAAAACCAGAATTTATTATAGTGGCAGTAGTAATTGTTGGACTGCTGACACTATCTGAGAAAGTAAAGAAAATATTAGATATAGGTTAGCTATGTCTTAAAGATTATAAATTGTTTTAAGCGAGTTGTGTGCCGATTAGTGAATAAAATCGCACATAATTCGCTATTTTTGTAGTTAAACAAATAGAAAAACATTTCCTCTTTTTATAGAAGTAACTAACTTTGGCAATGATATCATAGTTTTTTTATAAGATTAAAAAAGAGAATAGTTGAAACATTTTATTTATTGTATCATATTGATAACACTAACAATTGTTGATACAGGTAAAGTAAAGGCAGAGAATTATCGTATGCTCGCTGAACAAAATAGCACACAAATAGACACAACACTAATCAAAAAGTTTGTAGAAAAAGGCATGAAGGCTTCTTCAAACAATGAAGTAACCGTTATAAAAAGCGGGAAGGAGAAGTTTTGTGACCTTTTTGAAGAGGTTAGTAAGGCGAAACATCATATACACTTGGAGTATTTCAACTTCAGAAATGACTCAATATCTAATGGACTATTTGAACTACTTGAAGAAAAGGCTAGGCAGGGAGTTGAGGTGAGAGCTATTTTTGATGCTTTTGGAAATATGTCTAACAATAAGCCTATCAGAAACAAGAAACTAAAGGAACTAAACAGCAAAGGTATTCAGATTGCAAAGTTTGACCCTCTAAAATTCCCATATATCAACCATGCACTGCACAGAGATCATAGAAAAATAGTGGTTATAGATGGTAAAGTCGGCTACACAGGAGGTATGAACATAGCAAACTACTATATATATGGTACTAAGAAAATAGGCAAATGGAGAGATACACACTTGAAGATTAGAGGTGAAGCAGTGAACATTCTGCAAGAGATTTTCTTAGACATGTGGAAGAGAACAACTAAGGAAGAAGTCAAGGGTGATGAGTATTTTCCTAAACACGATACTTTAGACTATAACAACAAAATAACTCTTGCCATAGCAGACAGGGTGCCAAGAAAAACGAATGCTATAATCAGAGATGGATATGAACTTGCTATTGACAATGCAAGAGATAGCCTTTCGATAGTAAATCCATACTTTGTGCCTACAAACAGAATATTTGATTCAATAAAAAGAGCAATAGACAGAGGCGTAAATGTATCTATTATGATATCAGCAGATGCCGACATACCTTTCACACCAGACGCAGCACTATATAAGCTAAACAAACTGATGAAAAGAGGTGCTAACGTTTATATATACAAGGGTGGATTTCATCACTCAAAGATAATGATGGTGGACGGGAATTATTGCACTGTGGGCACTGCAAACCTTAATAGTAGGAGTCTTAGATATGATTTTGAAACAAACGTATTCATCTTTGACAAGGAGATAACAAACGAATTGCAGACCACGTTTAATACTGACGTTGCCAACTGCATAAAGATGACTCAGCAATTTTGGCAAGACCGCACTTGTTGGAAGAAATTCGTAAGTTGGTTTGCAAACATATTCACTCCATTCTTATAGAAACATAGGCTACAGAACAAGACATGTAGAACAGTAAACGAGATGATATATAGTCTGCACACAAACTATATACACTCGTTTTTTTGTTTATATACAATTTACATATTGACTATATATGGTTTGTAGGACAGCCCTTTACAACCAGCAAGATGGTGGTATATAACGACTTCCCTAATCTATAGACTACTGACAGTACAGAAAGTTTATATCTGTTTTTTCGCAATATAAATGCAATTAAGGTTATTATCATATCACTTAAAATGCTAACTTCGTGCGCAAACATTCAAGTGTAGACAAAAAATGAAACAATACTTACAATTATTAGAAAAAGTGTACAATGAGGGTACACTGAAAGAAGACAGAACTGGCACTGGAACAAAGAGCATATTTGGATATCAGATGAGATTTGACCTGTCAGAAGGATTTCCATGTTTGACAACAAAGAAACTACACTTGAAATCGATAATACACGAGTTGCTATGGTTCTTGAATGGCGACACCAATGTGAAGTATTTGCAAGAAAACGGCGTCAGAATATGGAATGAATGGGCTGATGAGAACGGCGATTTAGGACATATATATGGCTATCAGTGGAGAACTTGGCAAGACTATGAAGGCGGTTTCATAGACCAAATATCTGAGGTGGTAAACACAGTAAAGAACAACCCAGACTCAAGACGCATCATCGTGAGCGCTTGGAATGTTGGCGACATAAAGAATATGAACTTACCACCTTGTCACACTCTGTTCCAGTTTTATGTGGCAGACGGAAAGCTAAGCCTACAACTATATCAACGCAGTGCGGACATATTCCTTGGAGTGCCTTTCAACATAGCATCATACGCACTTCTGCTAAAGATGATGGCGCAGGTAACAAACTTGAAAGAAGGAGAGTTTATACATACATTAGGAGATGCACACATTTATACTAACCACTTTGAGCAAGTGAAACTGCAGCTTACAAGAGAACCACGTAAACTGCCGAAAATGGAGATTAACCCTTATGTGAAAGATATCTTCTCTTTCAAATACAGTGACTTCAAGTTGGTAGACTATGACCCACACCCTCATATAGCAGGAGTTGTAGCAGTATAGTTCTTACCACAAATATTTGAGAACAACAGTTTGAAAGCGAGTGAAAGTTTTATTTTATTGCAACATAGCGTAAACCAAGAGATACACAAAAGACACATCACATCATCATAAAATACACATACAGATGAAAGAAATAAACATCATAGTCGCAATAGACAGAAACAATGCCATAGGAAAGGATAACAAACTGCTATATTGGCTACCGAATGACTTGAAACGATTTAAGGCTTTGACCACAGGCAACGTTGTTCTTATGGGAAGAAAGACCTTTGAGTCGCTACCAAATGGAGCATTGCCAAACAGAAGAAATATAGTTATCAGCAGGAACAAAGCCCTCAAGCTGGAAAATGTAGAGGTTTATCACTCAATGGAAGAAGCAATAAACGCTTGTAAAAAAGATGAAAAGATATTCGTTATAGGTGGTGCAAGTGTTTATAAAGAAGCTATAGAATGTGCAGACAAGTTGCTCATTACAGAAATTGATGCACAAACAGAGGGTGCAGATGCTTTCTTCCCCGAAATAGACAGAGAAGTGTGGAAAGAAGTAAGCAGAGAGAGCCACCAAAGTGATGAGAAACATAATCATAACTATTCATTTGTGGACTACGTGCGTAAGATAGGTCAATAAATGAATAATGATTTGTAAAGAAAGAATTCAAGTAAGACATAAGGATAAATAAATATTATATACAACAAAAGAATATACTCCAATAGTCTAAATAATGGATATACAGATAACACCAATAACTACACAAGACGAAAAACTTTATCAGTTCTATACCGATGTGCTGACAGATTCGTTCCCTAAAGAGGAATACAGAAACTTAGATAAGATTGCATATAACACAGATAATGAAGAAAAGTTTACTAGTTGTGTACTTACTTATGGCGGTAATCCTGTTGGTATAATTTCTTATTGGGATATTGATGACTACTGTTATGTGGAACATTTTGCCATAAAAAAGGAATTGCGAGGTAGCAACTATGGAGGAAATTCTATAAGAAAATTCATCAACCACATTAGCAAAAATATCATTTTGGAGGTAGAGCTACCTGTTGGAATAGTAGAGCAAAAGAGAATAGAGTTCTATAAAAAGATTGGTTTCAGCCTATGGAGTAAGGATTATAAACAACCACCATACAGAAATACAGATGGCTATATAGATATGCTAATAATGTGTCATGGAACACTTGACGAAGAAAAAGCATTTGACATAGTGAAAAAAGGCATATATTCCGTAGTGTATGGAATAAGATAGTCACGAAAACAAACCTCAATCAACAATGTAACCTTTAATAAACAGCGACTAATTCAAGAACAAT
>JAUMWZ010000109.1 GCA_030529405.1 Bacteroides sp.
GACAAATATCTTTCTCACGTAGGGCAATGGATAGACAGCATAGCAGAGGTAGATGCTTTTGTAAGCTTTGCTACATACTCGTTCAACAATCCAAGCAATGTGAAGGCGGAGATTATGCCAAACGGCTCGGAGATTATCATTGATGCAAAAGATGTTTATCACCCTTTCCTATCGCACAATAAAGCGGTGGCAAACGATTTCAAGATAACAAGAAAAAGCATATCTATTGTTACGGGTGCAAACATGGCTGGAAAAAGCACCATGTTGCGTACAGTTGGGCTGACATATATAATTGCCAACAACGGAATGCCTGTTTGTGCCACCTCGTTTAAGTGTTCAGTTGTTTCGCTATTCTCTAGTATGCGCACCACAGACAATATTTCTAAAGACATATCATACTTTAATGCGGAGCTTATCAGACTAAAGAAACTAATAAACTACGTAAAGAGCAACGACCACACACTAATCATATTAGACGAGATATTGAAAGGAACGAACTCAAAAGACAAGCTGAAAGGGTCTGTAATGTTTCTTAACGAGATAGCGAAGCATAGAGTGTCGGCAATAATTGCTACACACGATTTGGAGTTGTCTAAGCTGGAAGATGAGCAGCCGGATATATACAAAAACTATTGTTTCGAGATAGAATTGGCGCAAGAGATAAACTATTCGTACAAGATTCAACGTGGGGTGGCAAGAAACCTAAACGCATCTTATCTGCTTGAAGGTATCATCAAAGAAATGCAACAATAATACACCATTTGCAAACCATATACAGTTGATTTTTAGTTTATATATCGTTTACAAGCGAATTATTCATCAATTAAAAGGCGAAAATATATTATTAGTTTGCGAAAGAAACTAGTGTTGTATATTTATACTAAATCTAATTTAGGGTAGAAATATTTTTATTTTTCTTGAAACATTATATATCCGATTTACTAAGCGAATATCATTATTTTATATTTTTGCAAGCACTTAATCTTAATACTATTATGACAAATACGGAAATTCAAGAACTTATATCTCTAATTAAGCAAGAGGTTATTCCTGCAATAGGCTGTACGGAGCCAATAGCAGTATCATTATGCGTTGCAAAGGCTACTGAAACGTTGGGTTGTTTGCCAGACAGTATAGAAGTTGTTCTTAGTGCAAACGTTCTAAAAAATGCTATGGGTGTGGGCATACCGGGCACTGGCATGATTGGTTTGCCAATAGCAATTTCGCTCGGAGCAATAGGAGGTAAGTCGGAATATATGCTTGAAGTGCTGAAAGACTGTGATACAGAAAAGGTAGAAGCAGCTAAGAAATATATCGACAACAATACTATAATCATTTCTCAAAAAACTAATATCACAGAAAAACTATATATAGAAGCCGTCTGCAAGAAGGACAACAGCAAGGCAAGGGTTATAATAGCTGGCGGACACACAAACTTTGTGTTCATACAAAAAGACGACAACATAATTCTGGATACTAAATACAACTTCAACAAAGAAGAGGAAGACGAAGAAGAAACAACACTTAGTTTGAGAAGAGTGTATGACTTTGCAACAACAGCGCCATTAGAAGATATCAGATTTATTCTTGACACTGCAAAACTAAACCGTAAAGCAGCAGAAGCATCATTCAATAATAAGTTCGGACACTCTATTGGACTTATGATGCGTAACCAAACAGAGAGAAGCATCTTTGGCAATAGCACTTACTCAAAGATTATATCTTACACATCTGGTGCTTGTGATGCTCGTATGGCTGGTGCAATGGTACCTGTGATGAGTAACTCAGGTAGTGGAAATCAAGGAATATCTGCAACTATGCCGGTTGTTGTATATGCAGAGGAGAATGGCAGTACAGAAGAACAACTCATACGTGCTTTGGTGTTGAGCCACCTAACGGTTATCTACATCAAACAAAGTCTTGGTCGTCTGTCTGCGCTATGTGGCTGTGTGGTTTCAGCAAGCGGTTCGAGCTGCGGAATTGTACTTCTCATGGGAGGAGGATATGATGAGGTTGCCCTTGCAGTAAAGAACATGGTTGCCACACTTACAGGTATGTTGTGCGACGGTGCTAAACCAAGTTGTTCGATGAAAGTAGCCACTGGAGCATCAACAGCACTTCTTTCTGCAGTAATGGCTATGGAACAAAAAGGTGCAACATCTGTTGAAGGTATCATAGATGAAGACGTTGATCAATGTATTAGAAACCTTACAAAGATTGGTTCTAAGTCAATGAACGAAACAGATAAGACAGTTTTGAACATCATGACAAGTAAAAATAAGAAGTAACAATCTACAATTATAATGCAAAATATCCCGATATGGCTTTCCATATCGGGATATTTTATTTTGTACATATACTTAAAACTAATGTCAGATGTAATCATACAGAAATGTAAAACTACTTGCCTCCCAAGCAGGCAGTAAACAATGCTTTTTCAAACCATATACAGCTGGTTTCTAAACCCTATACAGTTTACTTGCAAATGATATATAGTTTGCAAGTCAAGTGTATACAGTTCACTTTCAAATGATAAACAGTTTGTCAGTCAAACATATACAGTTTAGTTTCAAGCCATACACTGTTTAGAAGTTGGGTATAAGTAGCTTATTTGTGAAGGACACATAACCACAAACTGTACTGACATTGAACGAAAAGCTGAAAAGGTGTGTCTTGGCAACAAAAGATAACATCACTGAAACAAAAAAGGTGGAGCCTGCGCCCCACCTTTTATATATTGTAATACTATTTATGTTTGCCTATTAGCAGCCGCAACCACAGCCTCCGCCACAGCCACCACCTGATGAGCTGTCACTTCCGCAGCCACCGCTACCACAACCACCGCCAGAGTCGCCACAACCGCAACTGCTTCCACAACCACAGCCTCCACTTATAGCATTTACAGCTTCTTGAAGTTCCTTATTTGTTGCAGCTCTGTTTTCTATAACTTCACCTTCAAACACAAGTTCATAGCCTGCCAATGGGTGGTTAAGGTCTACCTTTACAAGTGTGTCGCCTACTTCTACAACCGATGCATTAACTTGTTGTCCGTCTGAAGTCATAAGAGGAACTATACCGCCTACCTTTACTCTCTCTTCATCAAACTTACCATCAACGAAGAACATATTCTTGTCTAAGTCGATAAGATAAGATTCATCATACTGACCATAAGCCTTGTCTGCACTTATAGAAAACTCAAATTTCTCGCCAGCCTTTAAGTTGATAAGATTCTTTTCAAAATCGTCCAAAGTTGAGTTCAACCCAGATATGAAAGCGAATGGGTGTTCTTTTGGTGCTTCTTCAAAAAGTTCTTTCTTTCCGTCTTCTATTGTATAGAGTCTATAAGAGGCAGTAATATACCTATAATCTATATTTTCCATGCGATAATTACTTTTATTTATTGTTAGTAAAACTATTTATTGTCTGCAAAATTAGTCTTTTTGTCATTGTAAACAGCAAAAAACAGGTCAAGAATAATCTTGCTTTGCAATATATAACGGTTTTGTATATCTAGATGTTCAATGCTACATCAAATTTCTGCTTAGATAGTAACCTAGCGCAACCATAGACAAGCACAAAATGATGCTTATGAGAGTGTATGCGATGAATTGAGAATACATACCAAGACGTAGCATCTCAAAATTTTCGGCAGAGAAGGTTGAGAAGGTTGTCAATCCTCCACACAGACCGACAGTGAGGAATATTCGTGTGTCGGCAGATATTTTTATATGTTCTGACAGTAGAAAGAAAACTCCTATCATAAAGCTACCCAGCAGATTAGCCATAAGGGTGTGAAGTGGAAGATGAGTAAAGACACCAGTCATAACCTTGATGTTACCAAATAAGAGTGATAGCAAATATCGGAGCATAGCACCTAATCCGCCACCTAGAAAAACAATAAAAAACTCTTTCATAATCATATAATTAAACATCAGAATTTAACAGGGAGCATATTGAGTAAAATACATGCAAGTGCAAATCATCTCCACAGCACACGTAAGACATACTCCCCTATCGTATGAGCTTATATTCAACCGTTTGCAAACTGTATTTACTTGACTTGCAAATTGTATATGGTTGATTTGCAAATTATATACAGTTTATAAGTCAGCTATATATGGTTTGTAACAAGTTTATATGCTTTACCTAAACACCGTATATATTGCTGACATTATAAATCATCACAATCGGCAACATCAGATTACTCATACGAGACGCAAAAGTAAGCATATCGGCATAAAAAAACTACGGCAAACAGCCGAGAATGAAAGCTATTTGCCGTAGTGAGTGATTAAAGTTATCCTGAAAAACAACCACTAACCACTATAAACACCTATTATTTTCCGTAGTCTTTTGTGTTTAGTTCGTAAACTAAGTCCTTAGAATTGTTTAGGTTGAAGTAAACACGATAGTTTCCAGCTGTTACCTTTATGTTATCGCTTCCGCCTTTTTCTAGTTTACCGTCTTTAAGACCGAAGTTTGTTGTCCAACTACCGTCAAGACGGAATTTTATTTCACCTTCAACAAGAGTAACGTCAAGGAAGAAACGTTGCTTAGCTTTGTCAAACATCATTTCTTTTTCGTCTGCATCTCCCCAGCCACCAACTCCAGAGCCAATGATACCCATCTTACCGAAAGAAAGTGTATAGGTAAACTTCTTTGTAGCTTTATCGAACACTAAGTGATAGTATTTGTTTGAGTAGCACTCTATATTCTTAGTGTCGCCACCAGCCTCAAGTTGTAGTTCTTCTGTTTCTGCATCAGGCGATTCTGCATCTTTACCTAGACCGAAAATAGCGTCACCGTTGTTCCAATCGCCTTGACCTGTTATCTTAAATCCTTTTACAGCCTTGTCTTCAAAATTTATTACTCCTTGATAAGTGTCATTCTCTTCAAAGCTGAACAGATAAGAAGAGTTGGCGTGATTCCAACCACAATAGTCGCCAATAACCCATACTTTAGGATACTCACGTTCTGAAGAATAAGGTGTAATAGATAGAGATACTACGTTAGAATATAGAACGCTTGCAGCCGAAGAAATAGAAGATGAAACGCGAATTAAGAAGTCATATTTTCCTAATTCTTTATTGGCATCTTCCAACATCTTCAGAAGTTTATTGTTCAAATCCTTATGTGTAAGAGATAGTTTACTTTCTGCTTTAGTGCGATACAACTCTACCTTCTTCTTGAAATTATCTTCTTTGAAAGAAAGTTCTACAACGTTTTCAACCTCTGCACTATATCCCATATCTGATTTCTTCCACGACAGAGAAAGAGCTTCTTCTGCCTCTTGCTTGTAGTTAAGCACTAAGTCGCTCACAGCAGGTTTTGCCAAAACCACAGCAGTAGCTTTGCTTTCATCGTAAATAGTCTTTTCTAAATCGCTATCACAACTTGACATCAAAACAAAGGCAAGTAATGACGCTGATATGTATTTTATCGTTTTCATGCTAATCTA
>JAUMWZ010000110.1 GCA_030529405.1 Bacteroides sp.
CATATCATATAAAGAATAGAGATGAGTTTGCGTGGTTACCTGACAACGTAGCTAAAGTTGTAGGCAAGAAAGTGGTTTTAGATGCTGACATAGATATGAGTGGAGTAGATTGGAAACCTATATTTATTGGCGACTACAACAGATATGAGTTTGACGGACAAAACCATACTCTTAGAAACTTTACCGTTAATGGACAATATGGTGGGAAAACTCCTACAAAATGGCTGCAATTCAACGGCTATGTAGGAATATGGGGACATTTTGCGGGAAGTATGAAGAACTTAAAGGTGGAAAACCTTATAATCAATCCACTTGCACACTCAAAAATCGACGAAACGGGTAAAGACCACTCTAAAGAGACCGCTTACTTTGCAGGTGTAATAGGTCATGCAGGACAAAATTTCCCCTTTATTGAAAACATTCATGTGAATAATATTATAATAAAATCTTCTGGATATAATCAATCAGGAAGTGTTGGTGGATTGTTAGGCTTTGCAGGTGGCGGTTCGTCTATAAAGAATTGTACAGTTAAGAACGCAATACTTGTGGGTGGAGAAACTGGAGGTTTGATAGGGAAAATACACGGTGGCTCAACTGTGGAAAACTGTACAACAGAAGATGTAAGCATACGTTCAAGACAAAGACTTTTGAAGGCTTTAGCACTATCTAAATTTATTGGCACTATAGTGAATGGCGACAATTTCCATATACGTAATTGTACAGGGGCAACTAACTATACTGTGTTGAATGACCAAACTGGTGCAGCAGACACAAGCTTTAATCCTGCTCACGAGATGTATGGACTTTGCGAGGCAAATGCAGCAAGCATAACAATAACACCATAGTAACTCAATACTAGCTATATATATAAAGTCAGGGGAAAGTATATACAACTTATAAATGAACTATATATAAATTGAAAATAAACCATACACAGTTTGCAACTAAACTGTATATAGTTTGTAAACCGAGTATGTATGTTCGATTTTCAAAGTGAATGTGGTGTGGCGAACTTCTGACTTTAGTGTACTTTATATATAAGCAATTTTATAGGGCATTATTGCTTTGTAAACATAATAAATAAGGGTAGTTAGCACATAGGCTAACTACCCTTATTTATTACTCTTATATTCAGCTATGTTTTCAGCAAACAGAGTTGTTATTCGTTTTCTTCTGATTCAAGAGACAAAGCATATTCAAATTCGCCTTGAACAATGAAGATTATGTCGTCATACTCATATTCGCCCATTTCGTCTTTCTTCGCTTCTGCGATGATATAGTTTATTATTGGGTCTAACTGTACTTCTACATATCCGTCTTTGTCTGCTTGCTCTTCTGGCAAACCCTTCTCTGAGTAATACTCATATATAAGGTCTAGGAAGTAGTAAAGCTCATCGTCAGAGAATTTCTCTTTTAACTCTTGCGGAAGATAGTTCTTGATGAATTCTATTGTCTTCTCATCGTCAAACTCTTCTAACAAAAAATTGTCGTCTAAAGCCATAGCAATAGTTTATAAGTTATTCTTTTAATTATAGTATGTTCTTAATTTTCTCAACGAACACAGACTTAGCAGCAACACCAACTTGTTTGTCTACTAACTCTCCGTTCTTTAGAAATACTACAGTAGGTATGTTTCTTACGCTGAACTGAGCAGCTACATCGTCAGATTCATCAACGTTACATTTAGCAATGATAGCTTGATCTTTGAACTCTTCTGCTAATTCTTCTATCACAGGAATTAGTTGCTTGCAAGGTCCACACCATGGTGCCCAAAAGTCAATAACAAGCGGTTTGCCACTCTCTAATACTTCTTTGAAGTTTGCATTTGTAATTTCTAAAGCCATAATCTTCTGTTTTTAAGATGTTATTAAATATTGTTGTATAATCATTATAACGACAAATATAAATAATTTGTTGTTGAATATCATTTATTATTTCAACATAAAGTTCATTCCTTGTCTTTCTCTTAGGAAAGAAATGAGCTTTTTGTTTATAGAAACTTTGCTCTTTGTGGCTGCAAGGTTAATCGCTTTTCTATTCTTATTCTCGTCATCGTGTAACTCAAAGAATAAGTCCGTATCTCCAGGGCTATCTTTGATTATGTTTATAAGTTCAGAGGTTGAGTCGAAATCTAATGCAGACATCTGGGCAGATATAGTTATAGATGCAAAACTATTGCTCTTCATTTCAGATAACAACTCTATTTTGTTTACAGCCAATTCAAGCTTATCTGAGTCCTTAAATCTTCTTACATAAGATGCACGTATAAAAATAAAGTTGCCTTGTTGTAGCATTTGGTTGTGCATAACCCAATTCTTTCCCCAGAAAGGTATCTCTTCTGTTCCCGAATAGTCTTCTAGCTTTATGATGCCATACTCATTACCAGTCTTGGTAACACCAGAACGTACACTTGCTATTATTCCTCCCATAGTGATTTCTTTGCCTTCCATCGGAACGTCTTCCTTAAACATTGCCATCGTAGTGTTACACATATTGTCCAATACAACAGAATATTCGTCTAGTGGGTGAGCAGACAGATAGATGCCAACAAGCTCTTTCTCTCTGTTGAGTCTTTCCATTAGGTTGTAACCTTCTTCTCCTTGACGAGGTATTTCAGGTTTAGCTATTTCTATGTCGTCCTCACCTCCGAACAAAGAGTTAGCCACTGCCTGCTTGTCTGTTTGGTATTTCACACCATATCTAACAAGCACTTCACTGAAAGTCTCGTCTTTTGAGTTTTGTATGAAGAACTCTTCTCTTTCAATGTCTTTGAATTCGTCGAACGCACCAGCTACTGCAAGACATTCAATATTCTTTTTGTTGCAGGCGTTTAAGTTCACTCTCTCTACAAAGTCAAATATGCTCTTGAACGGACCATTCTTCTTTCTCTCGTCCACTATTGCGTAAACAGCTTTTTCTCCTACACCCTTTATCGCTCCAAGTCCAAATCTTATGTTGCCTTTCGAGTTTACTGTAAATTTCAAGTTACTTTCATTGACGTCTGGCCCAAGTGTTTGTATCCCCATAACCTTACACTCGTCCATCAGTTTTGTTATTTCTGTGATGTTAGACAAGCTTCGACTCATCACCGCAGCCATAAACTCTGGCGGGTAGTGAGCTTTAAGATACGCCGTTTGAAAAGAGAGTAGGGAGTAGCATGTAGAGTGTGACTTATTAAACGCATATTTGGCAAAACTTTCCCAATCACCCCATATCTTCTCAAGTACCTTTTCTTCATATCCTTTTGCTTTACCGCCATTGATAAATTTAGGCTTTAGTTCGGCTAGTTTATCTACAAGTTTCTTACCCATTGCCTTTCTCAACCCGTCAGACTCTCCACGTGTGAAACCTGCAAGTAAGCGAGATAGGAGCATGACCTGCTCTTGGTAGACTGTCACTCCATAAGTGTCTTTAAGGTATTTCTCCATTATCGGAATGTCATACTCTATCGGTTCAAGTCCATGCTTACGACGAATGAAAGTTGGAATGTATTCCATTGGTCCCGGACGATATAGAGATGCCATGGCGATTAAGTCCTCAAAGGTGTTAGGTTTTAGTTCTTTCAGATACTTTTGCATACCAGCTGACTCGAATTGGAATGTTCCTATGGTTTTTCCTTCTGAATACAGTTGATATGTTTTCTCATCTGTAAGGTCTATGTTGTCTATATCTATGCTTATGCCTCTACTGTCTTTTACATTTTGCAGTGCTTCTTTTATGATTGAAAGAGTTTTAAGTCCGAGGAAGTCCATCTTTATAAGACCTGTTTCCTCAATAACCCCACCTTCGTATTGAGTAACAATTTTCTTCTCGCCTGTTTCTTTATCATCGGCAGTACTTACAGGAACCCAATCTGTAATATCATCTCTACAAATGATAGTACCGCATGCATGCACCCCAGTGTTTCTTACGTTTCCTTCAAGCTGCATAGCATATTTGATGGTATCTCTTAAATTTGGGTTTTCACTTTCTGCTGCTGCTCTCAGTTCGGCAACATAATCTACCGAGTTGGCTAAGTTTACCTTTTTATCTGGTATCTTATCGGGTATGAGTTTTGTTAGTCTGTCTGACTCTGTTAGTGGTAGTTTCTGAACACGTGCAACGTCTTTTATTGCCGACTTGGTAGCCATTGTTCCGTATGTGATTATACTAGCCACTTTCTCGTGTCCATATTTATTTGTAACCCAACGTAACACTTCTCCACGTCCGTCATCGTCAAAGTCTACATCTATATCGGGCAGAGATATACGGTCAGGATTTAAGAAACGCTCAAACAGCAGGTCATATTTTATAGGGTCTACAAGTGTAATTCCCAAACAATATGCTACTGCTGACCCCGCTGCTGACCCTCTTCCGGGTCCAACTGATACTCCGAGTTCGTTACGAGCAACGTTTATGAAGTCTTGAACTATTAAGAAGTATCCCGGAAAACCCATAGTCTTCATTATGTGAAGTTCGAACTTTAGTCTGTCTCTTACTTCGTCGCTAAAGTTTTCGCCATACTTTTCTTTAGCCCTTTCAAAGGTTAGTTTTGCCAGATAATCGCCTTCCAACTTTATTCGATAAAGCTTATCATATCCTCCAAGTTGGTCTATTTTTCTTTCTGCTTCTTCTTGACTTACCACCACATTACCGTTTTCGTCTTGTGTGAACTCATCAAAAAGGTCTTTTTCTGTGAATTTCTGTCTGTATTCTTCTTCTGTTCCAAACTCTTTTGGTATGTCAAAGTTTGGCATGATAGGCTTACTATCTATTGAATACATCTCTACCTTATCTAATATTTCTATTGTGTTTTCCAGAGCTTCAGGCACATCGGCAAAGATTTCGTTCATCTCTTCCTTTGTCTTCATCCACTCTTGTTTGGTATACAATAGTCGTTTAGGGTCGTTAATGTCCTTTCCCGTACTCAAACAGATAAGTCTGTCATGCGCTTCTGCATCGTTTTCATTTACGAAGTGAACATCGTTTGTACATATAATCTTCACATCATATTTCTTAGACAACTCCATTAGCTTTTCATTTACTATTACTTGTCTGTGATAAGCCTCATGATTTGCCATTTCCACTGTTGCTTTGTGTCTTTGCAGTTCCAGATAGAAGTCATCGCCAAACACTCCTTTGTACCATCTGATAGCCTCTTCTGCTTCTTCAATCTGTCCTGCCACAATTTTTCGTGGCACCTCACCACCCAAGCAAGCAGTACTTATAATCAACCCTTCCTTAAACTTTTCAAGTTCCGAACGCTCTGTTCTTGGACGCATATAATATCCGTCTGTCCATGCTCTCGACACCAATTTAATGAGATTCTTATATCCCTTCAAGTTTTTTGCAAGCACAACGAGGTGGTATCCGCTTTGGTCTAAGCGTCCTTCCTTTAGTCGCATACCCCTTCGTGCAACATACAT
>JAUMWZ010000111.1:0-2409 GCA_030529405.1 Bacteroides sp.
TTCTAAACTCTTTACATTTGTTTTCTAAACCATATATAGTGTGGAGCCAATCTATATATCATTTGAAACTAAACAATATATACTTGACAACAGGACTAAAGATATTAAGTCTTTAGCTCTATCTAAACGTGTGTCTAAAGATATAGACTATCATTTTGCACTTCAGCAGATACGAGGTTGGCAGATAGCAAGAAATAAACTTCCGCAACTCTATCTTTGCGATGATGTGATATATCCCGAACATCTTCCGTTAGAACAATGCTCGTCCGAGCAAACGGCTATTTACAAGTCATCTCTTGTTTGTGGAGAGTCATTTATAGACCTTACCGGAGGCTTTGGTATAGACTTTCTGTATATGTCCGAGGGGTTTCAGAGTGCAACCTATGTAGAGAGAAATGCCGAGCTGTGTAGGGTAGTATCTCACAACTTGAAGGCTTTGGGCAGAGATAATGCAACAGTCGTAAATGCAGACTCTATTGCCTACCTAGAAAAAATGGAGAGTGTAGATTGCATATATATAGACCCTGCACGCCGAAACAGTAAAGGTGGAAAGTGTGTGTATATATCCGACTGCGAACCAAACGTACAGCAGATAGAAACGCTTATGCTCTCTAAGGCAAAGAGAGTAGTCGTAAAGTTGTCGCCAATGTTAGACGTCACTAAAGCAATAGAAGATTTGCGCTTTGTGTCAGAAGTACACATTGTTTCTGTAAATAACGAGTGCAAGGAGTTTCTTCTTATCCTTCAGCATGATAAGGCAGAAAACATTTCTGTAAACTGCATAAACATCAAGAAAGACGATGTTGAACGATTTGCTTTCGATGTAGAGTCAGAACGCAATCTGTCTTTGTCGTACTCGTCAGAAGTGCTTACCTACCTTTACGAACCAAACAGTTCTGTGATGAAGTCAGGAGGATTTAAGAGTGTGGTAAACACATTTCCCGAACTGACGAAGCTACATTTCAACACACATTTATATACAAGTAATAGTTTAGTAAACTCATTCCCTGGTAGAACATTCGTTTGCCTTGGCGTATGCGATGTTAATCGTAAATCTTTGCTAACCTCATTTGGCGACCTTTCTAAAGCAAATATCACGGTAAGAAACTTTCCTTCATCGGTTGATGAACTACGCAAGAAACTTAAACTATCTGATGGTGGCGAGCTATATATATTTGCCACAACCCTATATAATGAAAAACGCTCTCTTGTTGTGTGCAAGAAAGCGTAATTCACTGTATATACTTTTTCTGTATTTCTATTGTCTTATTACAGTAAAACCAGCTGTGTTTTAGAGTATTCCTACTTTATTTTCCCCGTAAGCTCACCACTTTTTCAAGTTGTTCCTACTATGCTTCTCTGAAATCTTATAGTGCTATTAAAGACAAGTTATACCTTGTCATTCCCTCTTTTATTATATCTGCAAGAATAGGTTTAGCTCCGCTGACTATACATTCCACTGCAATTACAAGCAAAATAAGCCCCATTAGTTTTATCATTACGTTGTTTCCCGTTTCTCCTAAGAACTTTGTGACCCTTGTTGATGCTTTCAGAACGTAGAAAGCGATTAGATATATTATTGCTATTGATATTATCAACACTGCTTTCATTGCATAGGTTTCCGCATCTTCCATCTTGACTATTGCCGCAGCAATAACTGCCGGACCACACAGCATAGGTATTCCTAGCGGAGTAATAGATATGTCGTCCACGTGTTTCTTAGGTATGTTGTCGTTTGATTTAGCAGAAGCCACTTTTGAATTGAGCATATCGAAGCCCACCTTCATTATTATCATACCTCCCACTATTCTGAATGCGTCGGTAGATATTCCGAAAAACCAAAATATCACTTGTCCAGACAGAGTGAAAACAAGCAGTGTGATGAATGCAGTAATTGTTGCCCTCCTTACTATTGGTATTCTTTCTTCGTCAGACATACCTTGTGTCATCGATAAAAAGGCTGGCATAATGCTGAAAGGGTTTGTTAGTGTAAAGAATGATGCTATACAAAGAAGCCCAAAAGTTAGAATGTGTTCCATTGTTAAGTGCTTTACGTGTTTCTCATGTTTTTCACTACAAAAATAATACTAATATTGAACTGTTATTACATAAGTATAAATATTTTTTCCTTGTTAAATACAGGCTCAATATGCTCTGTATATCTTTATTGCCTTGTTTGTTTTCTTTTTTCAGTTAGTTATGTTTTTGTGTCTTACAAATTGTATACAGTTTGCAAGTAAACTATATATAATTGATTTTTAATTTATATACAGTTTGTTTCTTGACTATATACAGTTTCCAAACGGGTTATATCTTGCTGATATGTTGTTATAAAAGAAAAAAGCAGTGATTTTTTGAAGTAAAAAATTTGTATAACAGATAGTTGATAGTAATTTTGTATTATGCAAG
>JAUMWZ010000111.1:2509-5309 GCA_030529405.1 Bacteroides sp.
GAAGTATATGCCTCTGAGTTCAAAGCATCAAACCCAATGGAGTATGAAAACACCACTAGCAAAGAGTTTCAAGAGATTCAAGATGTGTGGGTAATGCTAAAAAGCATAGGAGGAAGGTTGTATGTCGATGCAAATGAGGGAGAACTAAACCTGTTTCAAATAGATAGCGCAGATGTGTCAAGGATCTATATGGACGGAATAGGTAAGGAAGGAATACGGAAAGTATATAAACGTAAAGACAAGGTGTTGTCAGTATTTACAACCTACAATATGTATGATGAGAAGAGTCAAAGAGTTTACAGCTTTATCTTTTTAGACAAGGCTCATAGCTTAGCACTGTTTGTAGATTGGACATCATCAAACCACAGCTACCACATTGTTAGCCGACTATCAAGGGTGCAAGACTATGACTTGATAGAATGGAAGTCTAACGATATGGTTATGCTTCAAGATGGAGAAGTTTTTGACGTGTTAGACGGCAAGAAGTTAAGAGATTTTTTGCTTGGCGAGGACAATAAACAAGAAGAATAAACATAAAGGCTTTTATGACGTTGTATATCCGTTTTGCAAACCATATATAGTCAGTTTCTAAACTCTATATGGCTGACTTGCAAACTATATACAATCAAAAATCAAACTATATATAAAAGAAAATAAAGGTGCAGTTTAAGGACGTAGTAGGACAACACGAGGTGAAGCAACGACTAATAAGGGATATTCGTGAAAACAGAATAGCCCATGCGCAGTTGTTTGTTGGCGATGAGGGTGTCGGTGCATTACCACTTGCTTTGGCATACGCAAGATATGTGATGTGTAGCAATAGGCAAGAACACGATTCTTGTGGCGTTTGTCCGTCGTGTGTTAAGTTCGACAAGCTGTCTCACCCCGATTTGCACTTTGTTTTTCCTGTTGTTAAGAATGCAAAGAAGAAGAAAGAACTTTGCGATGACTACATACAAGAGTGGAGAGATTTTGTAATTAGAAGTCCGTATTTCACTACCGACCAATGGAATAATGAACTTGGAGCAGAAAACTCTCAACCCATTATCTATGCAAAAGAGAGCGATGAGATAATTAAAAAGCTCAATCTGAAATCTACCGAAGGAGGATATAAATGCACAGTGATGTGGTTGCCAGAGAAGATGCATATATCTTGCGCCAACAAACTTCTCAAATTGCTGGAAGAACCTCCACAAAACACTCTGTTTTTGCTTGTATCTCAACAGCCGGAGCAGATAATTCAGACCATAATAAGTCGCACACAACGCATGAACATAGGTCGCATTGACGCCAAAGACATATACGATGTGTTGCGAAACAAATACTGTTTGGGCGAAAACGATAGCCAACACATTGCAAGAGTGGCTTGCGGTAGCTTCGTGAAGGCTTTAGAACAGATACATATCAATAAAGACGAAGAACTTTACTTTGAAATGTTTGTGTCGCTTATGCGCCTTTCTTACCTCAAAAAGATAAAGGAGATGAAAGAGTGGAGCGAACAAGTGGCAGGTTGGGGCAGAGAGAAACAGAAAAGTTTCATTGACTACTGCCAACGAATGATAAGAGAAAACTTTGTTTATAACTTTATGAACAAAGACTTGAACTATATGAACGAGCGCGAAAAGGCTTTTGCCGTTAAGTTTGCACCCTTTGTAAACGAAAACAATATCATAGGACTTATGGACGAACTTAGTGAGGCTCAAATCCATATAGAACAAAACGTAAACGCCAAAATGGTGTTTTTTGACTTTGCGCTAAAGATGATAGTGCTAATAAAGAATAGATAACACAAAAATCAAGTATATATAGTTTGCAAATTGATTATATACAGTTTGCAACTCGGCTATATATAACTGAGTTTTTAATTATATACAATTTAGAACAGAACAAAAGAAAGAATGAAATATATACTAAATAGAGGTGGAGGCTGTTTGTGCAGCAAGGGGTGTTCGAAACATATAGATAAACTTAATACGTATGATTGGCTTGCAGATGTGCCAAACAACTCTGAAGAGGAAGATATGGTAGAAGTGCAATTTAAGAACACACGTAAAGGATATTACAAGAACACTAACGGGCTGGAACTCACTAAAGGAGATTTGGTGGCAGTAGAGGCTTCGCCCGGACACGATATAGGAACCGTCACTCTGACGGGTAAACTTGTGCGCCTGCAAATGAAGAAAAACAACTTCAGAACAGACGTAGAAGTCAAGAAAATATACAGGCTTGCCAAGCCTATTGACATTGAAAAATATGAAGAGGCTAAAAGCAGAGAACACGAAACAATGATAAAAACTCGCCAAATAGCTAAAGAACTTATGCTAGATATGAAGATTGGCGATGTTGAATATCAAGGAGATGGCAACAAAGCTATATTCTATTATATAGCAGATGAACGTGTCGATTTCAGAAAACTTATTAAGGTGCTTGCCGAAGAGTTCAGAGTCAGAATAGAGATGAAGCAGATTGGTGCTCGCCAAGAAGCTGGACGTATTGGTGGAATAGGACCCTGTGGGCGTGAACTGTGCTGTGCCACATGGATGACTAGCTTTGTCTCAGTATCGACAAATGCTGCTCGCTTTCAAGACCTATCACTAAATCCGCAGAAACTAGCTGGACAATGCGCCAAACTTAAGTGCTGTATGAACTATGAGGTAGATAGCTATGTGGAAGCACAAAAGAAACTTCCGTCTAGAGAGATAGTGCTTGAAACAAAAGATTGTGAATACTACTTCTTCAAGGCAGATATACTGAAGAACCAAATACTATATTCAACAGACAAAAACTTCCCTGCAAACAT
>JAUMWZ010000112.1:0-1496 GCA_030529405.1 Bacteroides sp.
CAAAAATCATCATACCCCGCCGCTGTAGATGATGATATTACAGCTATACGAGTAGGTAACATTGGAAAAGAAAGTTCTTTGTTTAGATGCAATATGCCTTCTTCTTCAAGTTGATTAAGTATCTGTTGCCTGCGAAGTGCCATTTCTCCTATCGTAAACGAAGGGTCAATGTCGGTCACATTAAGAGAGTATCCGTATAATTCATGAAAGGAGACGTTCACTTTTACCAATACTCTAAGTCCTGATGATAGTGTTTGGTTGGTCAGTTCCTCAAACTTTTTCCTCAAAACTCTGTATGTGTTGCTCCAAATTGTACCTTTGGCTTTGGCTATAATGTTATTTCCTGCTCTGTCTTTCTCAATAAACTCTAGATAGCAATGACCATTACTGTTGTTGCGAACTTCGCTTAACTCTGTTTGTATCCAATAAGAGTCTGGCATGCATACTTCTATGCTTTGCCTCACAAGACTGTTTAGTTGAAGTAGAGTTAGTGCTTGTTCCATACACAATATATAATAGTATTATTATTCAATCTCCCTTAGTCCGTACTGTTTCATACCTTCAGTTAGGTATGTTTTCATGTTACCTTTTTCGTCGTTATATATAAGGTATGCTGCAATTTCTGTATGTTTTGCACAATATTCCTTAGCTTTTTCTACTCCCATAACCATGAATGAAGTAGCCAAGGCATCTGCAGTCATGCAGTCGCTAGCTACAACTGTTGCCGAAAGTATGCTGTGTATAACCGGATATCCTGTTTTTGGATTTATAGTATGAGCATATTTCACTCCATCTTTATAGTAATAGTTTCTGTAATTGCCCGATGTTGCCACGGCTTTATCTGTTAGATTTATTATTGCTTGTATAGAGTTGTCTACAGATAGAGAGTCGTCTATCGGTGTGTTCACTCCTATTTTCCACAAATCGTTCTTTGCATTTTTTCCTTTCACAAGCACTTCGCCACCTATATCTACCATAAAGTTCTTTATACCCTTGCTTGCAAGATAGTCTGCCACTACATCAACTGCATATCCTTTGGCTATAGAACTGCAATCAAGCATTATATTTTCGTTGTCTTTCTCTATTTTGTTTCCCACTAGTCTGACCTTTTTATAGCCTACATTTTCAAGCAAAACATCTATCTGTTCTGCATTAGGAAACTTGTTTTCCTTAAATCCAAACCCCCAAGCATTAACTAGTGGTGCCACAGTTATATCAAAGGCTCCGTCTGTTTCTTCAGACACCTGCATAGCCTTGTTGAAGCATTTTCTGAATAGCGAATCTGTTTCGTAAGATATATTTTCGTTTATCTTGCTTATAACCGAGCTATCATTGTATGTAGATAGTGACAAATCGAAAAGACGCATTTGATGTTCTATGCTGTCTTTAAGGTTGTCACTGCCTTGATATGTTATGTTGTAGACAGTGCCGAATATAAAACCGCTAATTCGACTGTATTGACTTTGTTTGTAATTTCTATATAGTATGAATATAGA
>JAUMWZ010000112.1:1596-5305 GCA_030529405.1 Bacteroides sp.
TATTTGGCGCACAGCCAGCCTAATATTGGCATAACTGTATGGAAAACAGCAAATGAAGTGGCTATGGCTAACATTGTCTTTCTGCTTTCTCGTTTCAACAGTATTCCATTGCTTACAGATATAGCAAAACAATCCATTCCCATTCCAAACGCTATCAACCAAATACCTATACCTTCCATTTCCCCTATTCTTGTTTCTTTTTCTTCTTAAAAGACGGGAGTTTGTATATGATTGAATATGTCACTCCCATTATGTTAGACTGATTTCTTCCGTAGCCGGGTATATATTGCGGCAAAGCCAAATCTGACGGGTTGTCTTTTCCTTTATACTTCATGCGCAAAACCCACCCCATATTGATATTTTTATATACTTGTATCTTAACACCTAATACTACTTCTATCCAGTGAGTAGTGCCTTTCAGCCCCGTATAGTTATATGGTGTGCTTTCTTTCCATACATTATCCACAAGGTTAGGGTTATGTATTTCTGACTGCCACAAAGGGTCTTTGAACGAAAGTGAAGACACATCATAAGTGTAGCTACTTATGCCATATCGCAAACCTCCATATAAAAAATTCTGCTTGTTCTTACTCTTCGACATAGTGTTTATGTCTAGACCAACACGAAAAAAAGGAGATGTTTTGCCAACATAGTGTATTCCCGTGTCGCTCCAACCGTCTGCACCACCAACACCTGCTTCAAAAGTAGGAATAAATCTATTTTTTAGGTTTACAGCAAAAGACACCTCGCTACTGTAGTAATCGCTACCAAGAAGTTTAGAGCCTGCTCCAAACAAGTCAGCACCAAGATACATGTCATACAACAAAGGTATGGTATCTACCTTAGCAACAACCTTTTGTGTCTTGTCTCTTTTTATTGGCGTCCTAACTGTATTTACTTGAGATTTCAACTCTATACAGTTTACTCCTAAAGTAAATATAGTCAAGATGCAAACTATAGTGAAACTAACGGTGCTTGTAATGTATCTCCAAATTGGTTTTTCCATACTGGTTAGCTTCTTTGAATATTATCTTTGCCGACTCCATTACGTGTTTCTGCGTTGCAGAAGTAGACTTACCAACCTTAGCAGCATTGATTGTTTGGAAAATGGCAAAGCCACACTCCAACGACTGAAACTGCTGGTCGTTTTTGTGAGTTATATATAAGGTGTCAGCGTGTAGTGGATTTCTGTTTGGGTCGTATTGAAAAATAAGGACAGTGTTATCCACCGTGTAGCGCAACGGTAGAACAAGAGATTTCACATTCTTCTGATTCTTGATTATCTTCTCATCAGTTCCGAGAGCGGTTACTGTAAGAGAATCCAAAACATATTCTTTGGTCTCTTTTGTGTCAGGGTTAGTTGTCATCAAAGCACAGTGCATCATAGGTCTTCCTGTACGAGAACAGTCGTTTTCGTCAGCACAAGATGAGAAGAAAGCTATCGTCACACAGCCAAAGCAAAGTGCTATAAAAGATTTTATACTATTCATTTCTAAAGCGGTTATTTATATAGCTATCCACACGGATTGCTATATTGTTTTTTCTATTTTATACTTATTTCTCTCGCCAGAATTTCTGAGTATCAACTCACCTATAAATCCTGCAAGGAACAGTTGAGTACCTATTATCATAGCAGTCAAAGACAGATAGAAGTAAGGACTATCTGTTACTAATCGGTAAGCAATGCCATTGTACATGCAATATAACTTACCAAAGCCCACAACTGATACAGAAATAAATCCAACAATGAACATAAGCGTTCCTAAAAGTCCGAATAAATGCATCGGACGTATGCCAAACTTTGAGAGAAACCAAAGAAGAATTAAGTCCAAATATCCATTTATGAACCTGCTAAGTCCAAACTTTGTTGTTCCATATTTTCTTGCCTGATGTTGCACAACCTTCTCGCCTATCTTGCAAAAGCCTGCGTTCTTAGCAAGATATGGTATATATCTGTGCATCTCGCCATATATTTCTATGTTCTTAATCACGTCTTTACGGTATGCTTTCAGTCCACAGTTGAAGTCGTGAAGGTTCTTTATTCCCGACACCTTTCTTGCTGTTGCGTTGAACAGCTTAGTAGGTATTGTCTTTGAAAGAGGGTCATATCTCTTTTGTTTCCAACCGCTAACAAGGTCATATCCTTCTTCCTTTATCATTCTGTAAAGCTCAGGTATCTCGTTAGGGCTATCTTGCAAATCGGCGTCCATAGTAATAACTACATCTCCTTCTGCTATATCGAACCCACAATGTAAGGCTGGCGACTTGCCATAGTTACGTCTAAACTTAATTCCTCTTACGTTGTTCGACTCAGAACATAGTTTTTCTACCACTTTCCACGAGCTATCTTTGCTTCCGTCATCAACAAATATCACTTCATAGGTAAAGTTGTTTGCCTTCATAACCCTATCTATCCACGATTTCAATTCTGGTAGAGATTCTTCTTCATTATATAGTGGTATAACCACGGATATATCCATCGGTCTGTGTTTTATTAGTTTTTCAGTTATTATTTTGTTCAGCCTGCAAGATTAAACTATTTTACATAGTTTGCTCTTTCTTATCTCTCATTAGGAAGAAAGACGATATTGCCCCAATGATAGCACATATCATTATGTCCATATTTAGCACTTGCAGGGTTATCTGTATAGACGAAAGGTTAGAAAAGTTTGCTACCTGTAATTTAGCAGCCTCTATTTGTTCTGCCGGCATATTAGGCTGTTCGGTAAGAATGTCTATCATTTTTTTATATGACTCAACAATAAATCCGTTGTCTATAAACTCAAAATAGACGTAATGTGCCATTGCCGCAATAAGAGATGCATAAGCATACATCAAAAATAAAAACATAAAAGACTGCGAAAAGGTTATGCTTCCGCCACGACCTCTATCTCTGTAAAGAACACCGTAATAGTATCCTAGAAAAGGAACAATAAGAGTCAAAATTACGAATAGAACAAAAAGGAAAGGCATACTAAAACCAAGGGGAAACAAAATGAACTTCAATACCCAAAAGATTCCCATATATGCACCGAAGTACATAGCATAATGATTGACATTATTCGTACTGTTTTCCATACTGTTATGTTAAAGTCGTTTTATGTAGTGATATTACATATGAAAATATCATTCGCAAAGATAGTTAATAATATCTACTGACCAAAGATGGAATATCTTCTTTTCAGAGCAAAAGAATTGGCAGAAAACAAGAAAAAGCAAACAATAACTGGGCAGAAAGCCTATAAGACAGCTTTTGCAAATCATATATAACTAACTTGCAAACAGTATACAACTGAGTTCTAATTTATATATAACTGTTTTGTCAGCTATATATAGTTTGAAAAAAGAGCATAATGTATCAACTAGTAAACACAGAAAACACAAGACAGAAAAAGAGAAAAACACACAGAGAAAGCCTACAGAGCAAAGAAAATGCATAAAAAAGCACAGAAAAAGAGTGTTCATTTTCAGTTAATTGTGAAATAACAGTGAAAAAAGTTAGTGTAAACTATTGCAGGAATAAAAAAAAGCCGTACATTTGCAACTGTAAAACGGGTAAGTCCTATACGGCCAGCTCCTGGTGAATCCTCCAGGGCTTGACCGCAGCAAAGGTAAGCTGGTTGTAGCGGCGCGATGTAGTTTGCTTACCCACCCCGCCTCTTTAGCTCAGTTGGCCAGAGCACGTGATTTGTAATCTCGGGGTCGTTGG
>JAUMWZ010000113.1 GCA_030529405.1 Bacteroides sp.
CTCTGCGTCTTAATGAGCCAACATAATGTCCAATGTGTAATCTCCCTGTTGGTCTGTCTCCTGTAAGTATTATTTTCTTATTGCTCATTCTTCTTAGTTTGTTTTTATTGTCTGCAAATATAGATAATAAAAGTGTCAGATTCAATCTGCTAACCCTATATATCTGAGTAAAAAGGTGTAGTTTGTTTGTCGGCTCATCTTTTTTGTTTCAAATTGAATCTTTTTAGCATTTAATGTTGTGTTATTCTAATCTCTTAGCTACTTTTGTCTGCAAACTGATAATAGTTAAGCATTACGCATTATGGAAGAAAGCAGAGTGAAAAGTTTCTTACTAAAGAATTTCAGGTATTTTGACCATACTGTTGTTGAAAGCGTCAGAAAGAATCTGCTTTCAGCAAACGAGGTTAAGTGGATTTCTGTTAGTCACATGAAGTTTAAGAACCCTACTGTTATGCTTATAGTGTCTATATTTCTTGGCGTGTTTGGCATAGATAGGTTTCTTGTTGGCGATATTATGGCGGGAATTATAAAGCTAATTACCGGCGGAGGTTTCGGAATTTGGTATGTTGTTGATTGGTTTCTCATTCAAGGCATAGCACGAAAGAAAAACTATCAAAAGCTAATGAAGACTCTGATGAGGTAACTATAAATTTAGGGTATAAGCGTCTGGCTTTTCAGATGACCTTTTTGCTCTTAGAGAATGAATTAAAACTAAAAACAATATAATGTTATGGATGTAAATAAAGTAGATCAATTCGTACTGATGAACGGCAAGTATTTCGAGCCGTATGTAGTCAATGAAATCAGAGAAAGACTTCTTAATCTTGATGACTCTAAATGGGCAATGATTAACAGCATCAGTTTTAATGACCCAACAATCTCTTTGGTGGTTTCACTCTTTGGAGGCTATTTAGGTATTGACCGTTTTCTTATCGGTGATATAGGCTTAGGTGTTGGTAAGTTGCTTACTGGTGGTGGTTGTGGTATATGGGCAATCATAGACTGGTTCTTGATTATGGACGCTACACGCAAAAAGAACTATGAAAAGCTAATGCCATACCTATTCTAATAGGAAACAACATATTATAATGTATAAGAGGTTAGTCTTCGTTTAGGCTGACCTCTTTTTGTTTGCAAACTATATACAGCTGACTTCTAATCTATATATAGCTTACTTATAAATCATATATAGTCTATTTCTAAACTCTATATGGTTTGTTTAGGCAGTACGTATGCTTTCAGAAACGACTATTGTTTTATAGTCTTTCAAGGTGTATTGTTGTTGCCCTTTTTTCTGTATAGTCTTTGCCTGAAAGAGGCTTTTCTTACCTCTTTGATATGATAGTTTATCAACTCATCTTTTTATTTGCTTTATTATTTTGTTGTACGAATAAAAAGTATTTCCTTTGCAGAAAATTTGCTAGGTATGATAGTTAGGCAACATAGACGATATATTGACTCTCCTCAAGTGAAAACAAAATTTCGCTTCGAAGGGAGTTTTTTTTATGTCTACTCTCGTTATTACGAAAGTTAGTGTTGCTTGGCGTTTCTCCGTTTTCAGGATTAACGCCTTTTTTATACCTTTATGCGTTGTAAGAAGATAACTCAACATACATAAATAACAAACAGAAAATGGAAAAGGAAATAAAGAAAGTTCTTGTCTTAGGCTCGGGAGCTTTGAAGATAGGGCAAGCGGGTGAGTTTGACTACTCAGGTTCTCAAGCATTGAAAGCATTGAAAGAGGAAGGAATAAGTTCGGTCTTGGTAAACCCGAACATAGCAACCATTCAAACATCAGAAGGTATAGCAGACAAGGTTTATTTCCTGCCTGTAACTACCTACTTCGTTGAAGAAATAATCAAGAAAGAAAGACCTGACGGAATACTTCTTGCTTTTGGAGGACAAACAGCACTTAACTGCGGTACGGAACTATATACACAAGGCATACTAGATAAGTATGGAGTGAAAGTGCTTGGTACTTCTGTTGAGGCAATAATGAATACAGAAGACAGAGATTTGTTCGTTAAAAAACTTGACGAAATAGAAATGAAGACTCCGGTAAGTCAAGCTGTGGAGTCGCTAGAAGATGCACTTAAAGCTGCAGATGAAATAGGCTATCCGGTAATGGTGCGTTCTGCATACTCGCTAGGTGGATTAGGTAGCGGTATATGTAAAGACAAAGAGGAGTTTGTTAAGCTAGCAGAAAGTGCCTTGGCTTTCTCAAAACAAATCTTGGTTGAAGAGTCTTTGAAAGGCTGGAAAGAAATAGAGTTCGAAGTAATAAGAGATGCTAACGACCATTGCTTTACTGTGGCGGGCATGGAAAACTTTGACCCACTTGGAATACATACAGGAGAATCAATCGTAGTAGCACCTACTTGCACGCTCGACGATAAAGAATTGACAATGCTCAAAGAACTATCTGTTAAGTGTATCCGTCACTTGGGAATAGTAGGAGAGTGTAATATACAATACGCCTTTAATTCTGACACCGACGACTATCGTGTAATTGAAGTAAACGCACGTTTAAGTCGCTCATCAGCTCTTGCGTCTAAAGCTACTGGATATCCTTTGGCTTTCGTTGCAGCAAAGATTGCTTTGGGTTACACCCTTGACCAAATTGGCGAAATGGGTACTGAAAACTCAGCCTATAAAGCACCAGAATTGGACTATTATATATGTAAAATACCTCGTTGGGACTTAACAAAGTTTGCCGGAGTATCAAGAGAAATAGGCTCAAGTATGAAGTCTGTCGGCGAGATTATGTCTATCGGACGTTCGTTTGAAGAAATAATTCAAAAAGGACTAAGAATGATTGGGCAAGGAATGCACGGCTTTGTTGGAAACAACGGAGTGAAATTCGACGACCTTGATAAAGAACTATCACGCCCAACAGACTTACGTATCTTCGCAGTAGCGCAGGCTTTGGAAGAAGGATATACCATTGAGCGAATACACGAACTAACAAAAATCAGTCATTGGTTCTTGCAAAAGCTGAAAAATATAGTTGATTACAAGCATAAACTTTCTGAATATAACAGAGTAGAAGATATACCTGAGAACGTAATGCGTGAGGCTAAAATTCTAGGATTTTCTGACTTCCAAATTGCACGCTTCGTACTTAACCCATCAGGTAACATGGAAAAAGAAAGCCTTTCTGTACGTCAATACCGTAAGTCATTAGGAGTTGTGCCGGCAGTCAAGCGTATAAACACTATTGCATCAGAACACCCTGAGCTTACAAACTACTTATACATGACCTATGCTGTTAAGGGTTACGATGTAAACTATTACAAAGCAGACAAATCTGTTGTAGTGCTTGGCTCTGGAGCATATAGAATTGGTAGCTCGGTTGAGTTTGACTGGTGTTCAGTTAATGCAGTGCAGACAGCACGCAAACTAGGATATAAGTCTATAATGATAAACTACAACCCTGAAACCGTATCTACTGACTATGATATGTGTGACCGCTTGTACTTTGATGAGTTATCATTCGAGAGAGTACTTGACGTTATTGACCTTGAACAACCTGGTGGTGTGATTGTGTCTGTAGGAGGACAAATACCTAATAACTTAGCAATGAAGTTGTATCGTCAGTCTGTTCCTGTTCTTGGAACTTCACCATTGTCGATAGACCGTGCTGAAAACAGAAACAAGTTCTCTGCTATGCTCGACCAATTAGGTATCGACCAACCTGCTTGGCAAGAACTTACAAGCCTTTCAGACGTTAAGACTTTCGTTGATAAGGTAGGTTATCCGGTTCTTGTTCGTCCTTCTTACGTTCTTTCTGGAGCTGCAATGAACGTTTGTCATAACGATGAAGAGCTTGAGAACTTCCTTAAAATGGCGGCAGAAGTGTCTAAGGAATTCCCTGTAGTGGTGTCACAATTCCTTGAAAACACTAAGGAAATTGAGTTTGATGCAGTAGCACAAAACGGCGAGATTGTAGAGTATGCAATTTCTGAACACGTTGAGTTTGCGGGTGTACACTCTGGAGATGCGACCTTAGTATTCCCTGCTCAAAAGATATACTTTGGAACTGCAAGGCGCATAAAGAAGATAAGTCGTCAGATAGCTAAAGAGCTTAACATCTCTGGACCTTTTAATATTCAGTTCCTTGCACGTAACAATGAGGTCAAGGTTATAGAGTGTAATCTTCGTGCATCTCGTAGTTTTCCATTTGTTTCTAAGGTGTTGAAGCGTAACTTTATTGAAACTGCAACACGAATTATGCTTAACGCACCTTACAGCAAACCAGACAAGTCGGCGTTCGATATTGATTGGATAGGTGTTAAGGCATCACAATTCTCTTTCTCACGACTACATAAAGCAGACCCAGTGTTGGGTGTTGATATGTCATCTACTGGAGAAGTGGGCTGTATTGGCGATGATATAAACGAGGCACTATTGAATGCTATGATTTCTACAGGCTTTACAATCCCTAAAAAGACAGTATTGCTATCGTCGGGAGCAGCTAAGTCTAAGGTGGAACTTCTTGAGCCTAGCAAGCACTTGCTAGCTAAAGGATACGAGATATATGCTACATCGGGCACTTCAGCTTTCTTAAACGAAAACGGTGTTAAGGCTACTCCAGTCTATTGGCCAGACGAAAAACCAGAAAGTGCTGAGAACATTATGACAATGATATCAGAACACAAGATAGACTTGATAGTTAATATCCCTAAGAACCACTCTAAGCGTGAGCTTACAAATGGTTATAAGATTAGAAGAAGTGCTATCGACCACAACATACCGCTTATCACGAACGCACGACTTGCAAGTGCATTTATAGAAGCGTTCTGTGAGTTGAGCGAAAAAGATATACAGATAAAGAGCTGGCAAGAATATAAGTAACAGCCTCTTTTGAGTACGATTTGGCGGAGCAGTTCAGTGAGTTTCAACACTCGCTGAACTGCTTTTGTTTTTTCAATGTTCTTGTTTGAAGAGGCAACTGTGATTTGTCCTCTGTGAGATTATTATACCCCTTTTCTAAACCGTATACAGTTGATTTCTAAACTGTATATAGCCAATTCCTAAACTATATATAGCTGACTTGCAAACCATATACAGTCAGCTTTTGAGTGGTATGTCATATTGTGACAAGACATTATTCACTAATCCTTGTTTTATGCATATCTTGATGTAATAAACACCTTGTTTTCATTGTCAGATAACTGTTTCTGCCACCCGTTTGATGTGATTTTAAGTCTTTGTGCGTTTTTAATCTGAAAGTTACTTAACTATG
>JAUMWZ010000114.1:0-3562 GCA_030529405.1 Bacteroides sp.
ATATAGCTGAAATATCAATTATATATGGTTTGCAAACAGAAAGCAATGAATAGATAAACAAAGCTAGATTGTCATATACACAGAAACAAAACTGCCGAATAATCTTTGATAACTATTCGGCAGCTCATTGTGTTGTTTTAATATCCGTCATCAAGTAAATCACTATCTGCACTGCCTATTCCAAAGCCCTCCTCATCAAATTCTTCCATATCAAAATCTTGATCTCCATAGAAGTTTTCATCTATCATCAAGCTGGAAGACGAAGAAGTCATTTCCTCAAAATCAACAGCCTGAGATGGTGCTTCGCCCTTACTTCTAGTGCATTTAGGACTGTCTATGTTTTTGCCCGTAATTATTTCTGTAAGTTCAATAAAGAAACATCTCTCGGTCATATTATCAAACACATAAATCAGTCTTTGTTTCTCGTCTTCAACAAACTCATCAATAGTCGTGTCAGCCATAACCCAACTATCTACATCAGAGTCTTTGTCCATCTCCTCAAGAGTAATTTCCGTCTCCTTCTCCCAGTCCTCTGAACAAATGAAGAAAGAAGTTAGTTGATTGTCAGAAAAGTTTACCGACTTCAATATAGCTTTATGAAAGTCGAAGAAAGTGCTGTCTGGACTTATCTGTATTTCTCTTACAAAGTCATCAACCTCGTCTGAAATTATAGTAAATCTGTATATCATATATGTGTTTATTTTAATATTCCTCGCTCTGAAGTCTTTATAAAATCAAGTATATATTCAATCTCTGGAGTCATTTTATACTCCTCTTCAATCTTACTTATAGCATCTGTGGTATTCAGTGAACTTTGATATATCACTCTGTAAACATTGTGTATTTCTTCAATAACCTCGTTACTAAAGCCTCTTCTTTTCAATCCTACTAGATTCAATCCACAGTATGTTGCTGGCTCTCTACCAATGGTAACGTAAGGAACAACATCTTTATTGATTCTTGTACCTCCTTGTATCATCACATAACTACCTATCTTTGAAAACTGATGAATAAGTACAGCCGCACTGATAATAGCCTTGTCATGGATAATAACTTCACCCGCAATCTTGGTAGCATTACCTATAATACAATCATTGCCTACAACAGAGTCGTGGGCAACATGAACTCCCTCCATCAGAAGGTTATTATTACCTACAACAGTCTTACCCTTAGATGCTGTACCTCTATTTATAGTTACGTTTTCTCTAATAATATTATTGTCGCCTATCTCTGCCGTAGATTCTTCGCCTACAAACTTTAGGTCTTGAGGAATAGCTCCTATTACCGCATTAGGGAATATCTTATTTCCATTTCCTATACGCGAACCGCTAAGAATAGTAGAGTTAGGCATAATGATATTGTTGTCTCCAATGACAACATTATCATCTATGTATGCAAAAGGAGCAATCTCCACGTTCTTACCAATAACAGCATTCTCGTGAATGTATGCTAACGGACTAATCATATCAATATATTATAGCTTTGAGATAATTACTTGTTCTTTACTATTTGAGCCATAAACTCTGCCTCACTCACTATCTTTTCTCCAACAAAAGCATATCCCTTCATCGTAGCAACACCTCGTCTGATAGGAGAAAGAAGTTCAACTTTGAAGATAAGCGTATCGCCAGGAACAACTTTTTGTCTGAACTTAACTCCGTCAATCTTCATAAAGTATGTCGAATATCTGTCTGGCTCATCAACTGTATCAAGTACTAACAAGCCCCCAACCTGTGCCATTGCTTCTACTTGTAATACACCAGGCATAACTGGTTCTTCTGGGAAGTGACCTTGAAAGAATGGTTCGTTAGAAGTTACGTTCTTAACACCTACCACGTAAGTAGGCTTTATATCAATTATCTTGTCTACTAATTGAAACGGATATCTGTGTGGCAACAACTCTCTGATTCTATTCACATCAAGAAGAGGTGGTACATTACAATTGTATATAGGAGCTTGAACTTCGTTTAGTTTAATCTCTTTTCTGAGCTGACGTGCAAACTTATTGTTTACTGTATGTCCTGGTCTTGTTGCTATAATGCGTCCCTTTATAGGCTTACCAATAAGAGCTAAGTCGCCAATAACGTCTAATAGTTTGTGACGCGCACATTCATTTGGCCATACAAGGGGCTTATGGTTGATGTAGCCTAACTTGTTTGCATCTATTCTTCCTACTCCCATTATGTCAGAAAGTTTATCCATTTGTTCCTGACTCATAGTGCGTTCGTAGATAACTACAGCATTATCCAAGTCGCCTCCCTTAATAAGTCCTGCAGAAAGTAATGGTTCTATCTCTCTAACAAATACAAATGTACGGCAAGAAGCAATCTCATCTTTGAACTTAGACATATCTTCTAGTGTTGCATACTGATTTGGTAGAATTTCCGAATCGTAAGACACCAACACATTAAGGCTAAAGTTTTCGTCAGGCAATACTATGATAGACGAGCCTGTTTCTTCGTCAATAAACTCTCTTTTTGACTTTATAATGTAGTAGTCTTTAGTAGCGTTTTGTTCTTCTATGCCTACTTCTTCTATCTTATCTACATAGAATTTCGCACTACCGTCTAATATTGGGAACTCTGGACCATCTACTTCTATCAAGCAGTTGTCTATTCCTAAGGCATAAAGTGCAGCCATTCCGTGTTCCACTGTACTAACTTTGGCATCTCCTTTACACAACACTGTTCCTCTTGTTGTTTCCACTACATTGTCAGCCACAGCATCAATTATTGGTTTATGCTCTAAGTCTACTCTTTGTATCTTGTATCCATGGTTTTCTGGTGCTGGATTAAATGTAACTGTTAAGTTAAGTCCTGTGTGTAATCCTTTCCCACTTAGCGAGAAAGAGCTTTTTAATGTCTTTTGTTTTATCATACAGCAAATTATTTATTTATCTGTTTCTTTAGTTCTTCTATTTCTTTACTCATTTTATTTATCTGCATATACAACTCCGGTAGTTTCTTTACTATAACTGACGACTTAAAGAAGTTGTTTACGTCCATAACTGGTGTTCCCATCATAGTGGAGTTGTCTTTTATAGAGCTTGGTACTCCTGCTTGCGCTCCGAGGCTTACTTTGTCGCCCACAGTTATATGTCCTGCTACGCCCACTTGTCCGCCAAACATACACCATCGACCTATTTTTGTAGAGCCAGCTATGCCTGTTTGTGCTGCAATAACAGTATGTTCTCCAATCTCATCGTTATGTGCTACTTGAATAAGGTTATCTAGCTTAACGCCTTTTCTTATCACTGTGGCTCCCATAGTTGCTCTGTCTATGCAAGTATTTGCACCTATTTCAACATCGTCTTCTACAATAACCACCCCTATTTGTTCTATCTTATTGTATCCATCTGGTGTAGGAGCAAACCCGAAACCGTCTGCACCAACTACCGCTCCGGAGTGTATCACACATCTGTTTCCTATTTTGGTGTCGTGATAGATAGTAACATTTGAGTTTATGGTACAGTTATCTCCTATTGTGCTACCATCATATATCACCGCATTAGGATATATCTTTACGTTTTTGCCAATAACGCAATTTTCTCCGATATAAGCAA
>JAUMWZ010000114.1:3572-5226 GCA_030529405.1 Bacteroides sp.
CATTCTCACCCAAAGTTGCACTTTCAGCTACAAAAGATAATTTGCTAATACCTTGCTTCTGCTTTTTAGTGCTTTGATATAGCGCAAGAAGTTTTGACAGACTTTCATACGCATTATCAACCATTATAAGTGTGGTTCTTATTTCTTTCTCTGGTGTAAAATCTCTGTTTACGAGTACTATGCTCGCTGCTGTGTCATATATATATTGATTGTATTTAGGATTAGCTAAAAAAGAGATAGAGCCTTTTACGCCTTCCTCTATTTTAGAAAAAGTAGAAACCAAAGCATTCTCATCTCCCACCACTTCACCGTTCAAATACTCGGCTATTTGTTTTGCTGAAAATTCCATTTCTCTATAGTTTGTAAAATATCAGCAAATAACGCATTTTTTTCGCAAAGTTCATTTATATGCATGGTAATATTTTACTAACAAACGACTCTCATATATAAACAAAGGTCAAACAATAGGCTATTTATAAACTGTATATAAACTAAATATCAACTATATACAGTTGATTTCATAATTATATATAATCAAGATGTAAACTAAGATAGTTTTCAAACTAAAGAATAATCACACTTAATAAAAAGGATATAAAAATGGGGTGGTAAAACATTATGTCTTACCACCCCAATAATATATGTTTTGTTATTCAACAAGGTCTATTTTTCGCCTTCACACTCTTTGTTCTTATCAAAATCTTTCATAGAACACTTGCTACTGCATGAGCTACATGGCGACTTTCCGTCTTTACTTTTTGCAATCATATTATATATCCAATATGCAACCGCTAATATGCAAACAGCAAAAAGTATCCATACAATTATTTCTTGAAAGTTCATCATAAAATCAACATTCCTATTTTATAAACACTAAACGATATAATCCACGCCAGCAACGTACTGTTTACTGCGGAGAACAAAGCCCATTTCCAACTACCAGACTCATGCTTTATGGCAACAAGTGTAGCTATACAAGGGAAGTATATAAGTACAAATAGCATATAACAGTAAGCCGACAGCGGAGTAATAGGCATCTTCTCGCCTATGCTTTGTTCTTCTGCCTCATCATCGCCAACATACAACACCCCGAGAGTACTTACTACAATTTCTTTAGCTGCTGCACCAGTAATGAGTCCGATACCCATTTTCCAGTCCCAACCCATAGGTGCTATTGCTGGTTCAATAGCTTTACCTATCTTTCCTATATATGAATTTTCTTGTTGTTCTTGCTTAGTCATGTGGTCAGCTCCTTGTGGATAGTATCCCAAGAACCAAATAATGATAGATGCAATCATTATTATACCCCCCATTTTCTTTAAGTACTGAACTCCTTTTTCCCAAGTGTGG
This sequence comes from Bacteroides sp., assembly GCA_030529405.1. GTDB lineage: Bacteria > Bacteroidota > Bacteroidia > Bacteroidales > Bacteroidaceae > JAUMWZ01. The sequence continues at coordinate 4,923 of JAUMWZ010000114.1, forward strand.
CGAGCCACAGAGAGAGTTGTTGGCATTCTGTATGGTGGCAATTCCATTACAAAAGGCACATCATCTCCCTTTACAATATATTTACTCAATATTCGTGCTATTATCACTGCTATCGCCATACCTGTTACATAAAGCGAAAACAATACTAATCCTCCATGTTCAGGGAAGAATGTTCCTACCAAAAGCATATATACAGCCAATCGGGCAGAACAAGACATAAACGGATTGACAAGCATAGTTATAAGTCTGCTCTTTCTGTTTTCTATGGTACGTGTAGCCATAACAGCAGGAACATTACAACCAA
>JAUMWZ010000115.1:0-3866 GCA_030529405.1 Bacteroides sp.
AAAGTAGGGAGTCTATATGTGATGACACAACATATTTGATTGACATTTTAGTTTATAAATTGTCATCTTCCCATTGCTATACAATTTGTCTGATAACCATATATCGTTTACCTGTAAATGATATATAGTTTTTGTTACTAAAGATGTTGTGTAATGTGTTGTGTTATAAGATTTTATAGTGTGTTTATGAAGGCTTTTTTATTTGCTAATCCTTGATATGCTTACAGTGTGGTTCTCCTTTACGTAACTTTCTGTAATATAGTCTTCTTGTTGATTTATTGATTTCCCTTTAGATGTTATTACTTTATCTGCAATCTGCATTTCGCTAACCTTTATATTAAGAAGGTTTGCGTCGGGGGTATTCATACACTTATATATGCTTTCTTTTATTGTCCAAAGAAGTAGTAGTTTGTCTTGGATACACATACCGTTTGCTATCTCTTTCTCATCTTCTCTTACTAATCTGTTCGATATGTCCTCCAACTTTCCGTTCGAGCTTTCTATGTCTATCCCTATTTTGAAATATTCTGAAAATGCTACTGCAACGGTATCTTTATTGTGGCTTATGCTTATTGATATGTCTTTTCCTTTGATGAAAGGTTTTCCTTGTTCTGTGTAGCCAATATCTAGATTTTCTCCGTAAATGGTATGCAGTATTATTCTTGCTGCCAACCACTCACGTTTTCGTTTTTCTGATTTGAATTTTGAGATATGGTCTTTGTACTCCTCTGAAAACTTGCTTGACACCATTTCTAAAAGCACATCTGAACTTTTGTCTATATCCAAAAGATATAAATCTACTTTATTGTTGTGTACTTTTAAGTGTGTGAGCATTCAGAATAATATTATTTTGAGTTGCAAACAGTTAATAGTTTGGTTGCAAACTCTTCTTACTTTATTTGCAAACTCTTCTTAGTCTTTTTTCTTTAGTAGAGAGAATTTTAGTTTAAGTATTCTTCTGTTGTCTTTTTCCAGAACTTCAAACACGCAACCGTCAAATTCAATCTTCTCGTTTATTTGTGGAAATTCTCCTTTAGCTTCTAATAGCATACCTGCCAAAGTATCCGCTTCTCCCTCCACATCTCCGAATAAATCTTCATTTGTCTCTGTTATTTTGTGGAAGTCAGTAAGAAGTGTTTTCCCTTCAAATATCCATACTCCGTCGCTAACTTTGGTGTATGTATTGTCTTCTTCATCATACTCGTCTTGTATTTCTCCTACAATTTCCTCGATGATATCCTCCATTGTCACTATCCCTGATGTTCCTCCAAACTCATCTACCACTATTGCAATATGTATTTTATTCTTTTGGAAATCTTTCAGTAAGTCGTCTATCATCTTTGTTTCCGGAACAAAATATGATGGTCTGATAAGCGATTGCCACCTGAAACTATCAGGTTTGTTTATGTGTGGTAGTAGGTCTTTGATGTAAAGCACTCCTTTTATGTCGTCAATAGAGTCGCTATACACTGGTATTCGTGAATAAACATTCTCTACTATACAGCTTATCACGTCTTTGAAAGATGTGCGTGTGCTAAGCACAACCATATCAAGTCTTGACGTCATAACCTCTTTTACCGTTTCATCTCCAAATCGTATAATTCCTTTCAGTATATTGTTTTCTTCCGAAATTTCCTCTTTGTCTGTAAGGTTTAGTGCTTGCGAAAGTTCTGATACTGAAATGTTTTGCTTTTGTGCAAAGCGTTTGTTCATGAAAGATGTAGAGCTTACTAATACTGTCGATAAAGGTTTGAAAATCTTGTTAAGCACAGATATCATCGGAGATGCAAACCTGCAAAAAGCCAATGTGTGTTGTGCAGAGTATATTTTGGGTATAATTTCTCCGAAAAGCAATAATAAGAAAGTCAGAACTACTGTAATAAGAACAAATTCAATCAACTCTGACGAGAATGTAAACACGTTCATAAAGAAAAAGTTACATAGCACTACTATGGTCACATTAACAAGGTTGTTTGTGATAAGTATAGTTGCCAATAATCTTTGTGAATCTGCCAACAGTGCCGAAATCTTACTGTCTGAACTGTGTTTTCCTTCTTCTATCTCGCTCAAGTCTGACGGACTTAGCGAGAAGAAAGCTATTTCTGATGCCGAAGCAAAGCCTGATGCAAAAAGCAGTAATAATGCTAATACTATGGCTATTATATGTGTTGTGTCTGGATTGTTTATTTCAATGCTTGAAAATAAACTTTGTAAAAGGCATAAATTACCGTCCGTGTCCAAAATAATGTAGTTTTAGTTAAACTTTAGAAAGGCAAGTCGTCTTCTGTTTGATTATTTGTTGTTGCCGTTTCTGTTTTTGTCTGTGTTGTTTGCTGACTAGCTGTTTCTGCTTGGTTGTTGTTTGCTGACTTAGGAGTAAGCATTTCCATAACATCAACATATACCTCTGTGACATATCTAGTAGCACCATTTTGTTCCAAATATGACCTTGAACGGATTTTTCCTTCAAGATATAACTTGTCGCCTTTCTTTACATATTTGTCCACAACCTCTGCCAATCTGTTAGACACTACTATATTGTGCCATTCTGTTCTGTCTGGTATTTTCGTACCATTTGCAAGAGTATATCCTCTTTCTGTAGTTGCCAAAGAAAATGTTGCTACGGCAGAACCAGACTCAAAATACTTCACTCTTGGGTCTTGTCCTACATTTCCAAGAAGTATAACTTTATTTACAGACATATCTAGTGTGTTTTATTTTCGTCAAAAGTATAAAATACTAATCAATGTAGCAAACAAATATATTTCTTAAAATCTGTTTGTTCGCAACATTTTTCTCAACATCTTGTTTTCTTTCTCTTATTATCTCAAAAACCTACATCATTACGTGTTTTCTGATAGAGAACTTAACCAGCCCTAATGAGTTTATTGCATCTATTGGAATGTCAATAGGGTCATGATGTACGTTGTAGCTTACCAACTTCACGTGTCCTTCTTTTTCTGAGTGATTTATATATTTCACTACCAGATATTCATCTCCATCGCAGCTGAAAGACACTATATACATCTCTCCGAATATAATGTTTGTAACGCTTAGCACTTGTTTGAAACCTATTATATCTCCTGCTTTTAGTATTGGATACATACTATCTCCACTTATGTATAGTGCTCCGTCACACTGTGGAATATTAGGGATTGTAATTTTTCCTAACATATATTGCGACTTGTCTGTAAGCAGAGTGCTTAGGTTGGCTGCTGCTGAAATGTCATACAACGGTACGCTTCTTTCTTGCAAAACCTCTTTAATCTTCCCCTTATATAGTATATTTACCTCTCCTTTTGCTTCTCCTGAGTTGCAAAAAGCAGAGTTTTTCTCCAAACTTCCTTTACCTGTTAGTAGCCAATTGTAGTTTATCCACTCCAGTTTGCTCAATACTAATGGGAAGTCTATGCTGTTTCTTGCATACCAGTTTGCCAATGTCGAGCGTGCTATTCCTAAAAACCTTGCAAGTTCTGTGTCTGTTTTCAATCTTAGAGCCTGCTTAGCTCTTGTCAGTATGTCGTTAGCATCAAAAAAGGTGTTCATATCTAATCTGTTTGCTTGTCTGTTTATTCGTTTCTCTGTCTGCCTTTATTTGTGGCTAATGAGGTGTTACATTTGCTTTTACAATATGTTTGCTAAACTTGTTTTGCAAATGTGCATATTGTTTTTGAAAAGAAAAAATAATACTCACTTTTTCTTTACTTTATGTTTTCATTATATGTAAAAAAGAAGTTTTGTCAGTATAGTGCAAGAATAGAAAGCCTATGTTGTTGGAATGGACTGTGTGTTGTGCAAAAATAGATAATATGTATGCGAAAAGTAGATTGTATATAGTCTGTTTCTAAACTATATATACTTTGTTT
>JAUMWZ010000115.1:3876-5027 GCA_030529405.1 Bacteroides sp.
CAGTTTGCAAATAGACTATATATAGTTTAGAAACCGATTGATAAGATGCTGTTTGTGCTTACTGCTTATCTATAAAACAAAACTCGATAGTATGACTTTTGTTTTCATACTACCGAGCTTGTTTTCATTTATTCTGTTTTCCGTTGTTCCTTATTAGTAGTCTACCCACCAATTCTTTTTGTCAAGTGTAGCCTTGTGTTTATTATACTCTTCTTTAGTGATATTTAATTCTCCTTGTTCTTTACCTGTTCTGTCAGGCAAGTTGTTTATCACTTCTTCTATGTTCATTCCGTTCTTGGCTAATTCATATACGTCAAGAAATTCTAAGTTAGGATAATTCTTAGGGTTGAATGCTTTTGTTTTTGTATCTTCAAGACCAACAGAATTTGCATCGCTTTTTTCTGGAAGAATGAAGTTTGCTTCTTTGTTATAACCAACCCATATTGCTCCTTTTATGTTTTTAAGGTATCGCAAATCTATATCTCCCGAGAGCTTGTTATTTTCTATTTCAAGATTTTCAATGTTATCAAGTCCTTTTAATATGCTACTGTCTGATATTTCATTTCTTCCTATTCTTAAGTTTTTTATGTTCCTCTTTCCATTTAAGACTATCTCTTTCATTCCTGCATACCACCAATAAAGTTCAGTTAGAGTAAGGCTTCTTGACCCATCAAAATTAGATGATTTGACCCAGTTTGGTCGTTGATTTGAACTTCTAGGCAATATCTCATCTTGAAACAAGAAATCTATTTTATATACATCTCCAAGAATAACAAAAAGTCCTTTGTTGTTTTTGGCTGGCATCTCTAATATGCCTTTGAATTTGTTGTCTAACTTTTCGTCAGCATCTTTCTTGCCGTTTAGGTTTTTGTCGTGAAAGATGTCTTTCCCCTCAATCTCGAATCTATACTTAATCACATCTAATTTGCCTTTTGGCTCAATCTCGAACACCACTCCAGTGCCTTCAAATGTTTGATTGTGGAACTTTGCTCTTGCCACACCTCCAAAAGGGTCGGGAGCAGGATTGTTTGGACTGTCTTCTCCACACGATGTTAGTGTGAAGGCAGCGAATGCTGACGCAATGGCTAATGAAATGAAATTTACTTTCATAATAAAAATATTTTTTAGGTTAATAATATGTTTATTTGCGG
>JAUMWZ010000116.1 GCA_030529405.1 Bacteroides sp.
TTGTATATGTATGTCAGAAACCCACATCTCTTAGTTACTACCGAAGACAGAATAATGAACAGGGTGGTGCTGAAAGAAACTGTTGAAGAGGAGATAAATAAAAAGCCTAAACTGATAGATTTGTTTACTCCTGAAAAGTCTTTGGCTAGCGTTGAAAAGGTCGATTTCAGGCTTAAAAGACCTAATTGGTGGGTAACGGGAGGAAACTTCTCGTTGCATCTAACGCAGAACTCTGTGTCAGAAAACTGGCATAAAGGTGGAGAGAATAACTATTCAGGTTTGTTTCAAATGTTTCTGTTCGCAAACTATGACAATAAGAGGAATGTTTTGTTTGAAAACAAACTTGAGGTTAAAATAGGTCTGCACTCAACCCCTTCTGATAAAGCACATAAATATCTCATAAATACTGACCTTAGCAGGTTTACTACTAAATTGGGCGTAAAGGCTTTTGATAAATGGTATTACAGCTTTTCTGCAGACTTCAAGACTCAGCTGTTTGATGGATACAGAGCCAATAACGACAAAAAAGTATCTTCTTTGCTCTCGCCAGCAGACTTGTCTGTCAGTGTCGGTATGGACTATAAACTAAGAACTAAGAAACTTAATCTTTCGGTGTTTATATCGCCTTTAACCTACACGATGAGGTATGTTCACGACCAAGATTTAGATGTTACACGTTTTGGTGTAGATAAAGACAAACGCGCAAAAAACTCATTCGGTTCTAAGCTAAAACCTGTGTTAAACTGGGATATACTGAAATATATCAAGTTTGAATCTAAACTAGAGTTCTTGACAAACTATCATTGGGCGCGTGTGGAATGGGAAAACAAGATAGACTTTGTGTTAAACAGATATCTATCTACACAGCTTTTTGTGCACGCAAGGTTCGATGATAGCTCAAAGAGAGTAAAAGATGAAAGCTTTTTCCAGTATAAACAGATGCTTAGCTTCGGCATAAATTACAGATGGTAACGAATGTCGAGAGTGGTTTGATATGTAATGATAGGATAAGATAAAGAGATTTCATCGTAAGAAAATGAATAACGGAGTAATAGAACATAGTGGTATTATACAGCGCATAGAGAGGGGAAAGGTATATGTTCTTATTGAACAAAAATCAGCTTGTAGCTCTTGTAGCGCCAATAAATATTGTTCTTCCTCTGAAAAGACTAATAAAATAATAGACGTAGAATGTGTAGATGCAGAAAGGTATAATGTCGGCGATAGGGTAAATGTTGTTGCAACATTGAGCATGGGAAGAAAGGCTGTTTTGCTTGCATTCATTGTCCCATTCCTTATCTTGATTGTTTCGTTGTTTGGTCTTATGGCATTTACGAATGACGAAATTGTATCTGGACTTTTATCTATATTGTTCCTTGTTCCATACTATATATACTTGTGGTTCAAACGATATACAATGAAGAAAAGTTTTGTATTTACTTTGAAAGCAATTTAATATAATAATTCTATTTATGAATTTAATTCTGATAGCAGTACTCTCTTTAAGCATCATAGCACTTGTTCTCGCAGGTGTTCTGTATGTTGCATCAAAGAAGTTTGCAGTGTATGAAGATCCGAGAATATCCAAGGTTAATGAGGTGCTTCCACAAGCTAACTGTGGTGGGTGTGGATATCCCGGTTGTGGCAGTTTTGCAGATGCTTGTGTTAAAGACGGACTTAATGGAAAGTTTTGTCCAGTAGGCGGACAAGCAGTTATGTCGCAAGTTGCGAGTATACTAGGTGTCTCTGCCGAGGAAAAAGAGCCTACTGTGGCAGTAGTAAGATGTAATGGAACTTGCGAACACAGACCAAGGCTGAATCAATATGATGGAGCCAAGAGTTGTGCAATAGCGGCTATGCTCTATGGTGGAGAAACGGGTTGTAGCTATGGCTGTTTAGGTTGCGGCGACTGTGTTTCTGTTTGCGACTTTGATGCCATACATATTAATCCAAAAACAGGTCTGCCAGAGGTTGATGAAGATAAGTGTACATCTTGTGGAGCCTGCGTAAAGGCTTGTCCTAAGAATATAATCGAGATAAGACCTAAAGGAAAGAAATCAAGACGAGTATATGTTTCTTGTGTGAATAAAGATAAAGGGGCATTGACAAAGAAGGCTTGCAACGTTGGTTGTATAGCTTGTACCAAGTGTCAAAAGACTTGTCCGTTCGAAGCAATAACCATTTCAGACAACTTAGCATATATAGATCCTTACAAATGTAAGTCGTGCAGAAAGTGTGTTGAGGTCTGTCCGCAAAACACAATTATAGAACTAAACTTCCCACCAAGAAAGCCTAAGGAAGAAGTAACAAAAGAAAAAGTTACTATTGTAAAAGAAAAGGTAACAGATGCAGTTAGTCCAAAGCAGGAGGTTGTTAATAATAAAGTTTCGGAAGTAGATAAACCTAAACTAGAACTAGCTGATACTAAATTGACAGCAACTAATACTAAATCGGAATTAGTAAATGAGAAAGTGGAAGTTGTGAAAGAAAAATCAACAGAGTCTTCAGAACAAAATACTAATATAACAGAACCGTAAACTATGCTAAAAACATTCTCTATGGGTGGTATTCACCCTAACGAAAATAAGCTGTCTGCAAACAGACCTATAAGAAAGGCGATGGTTCCTAATAAAGTAGCTATTTTGTTGGGACAACATATAGGTGCGCCAGCTAAGCCGATAGTCAAGAAAGGCGATATGGTTAAGGTTGGAACAAAGATTGCAGAACCTAGTGGGTTTGTATCAGCATCAATACACTCGTCAGTAAGCGGAAAGGTAAGCAAGATTGACAATATCATAGATGCATCAGGATATGCAAAACCTGCTATATTCATAGATGTTGAAGGCGATGAATGGGAAGAAACAATAGACAGAAGTGCAGAAATAGTAAAAGAATGCAATCTTTCTCCCTCTGACATTATAAGCAAAATATCTGACAGTGGTATAGTTGGACTTGGTGGAGCTTGTTTCCCCACACAAATTAAACTTATGCCTCCGCCTTCATTCAAAGCAGAGTGTCTTATAATAAATGCTGTAGAATGCGAGCCATACCTAACATCTGACCATCAAGTTATGCTTGAACATAGCGATGAAATTCTTGTTGGAATTTCCATAATAATGAAAGCTATTGGTGTGAGCAAGGCATATGTGGGAATAGAAAATAATAAGAAAGATGCCATAGAATTATTTACTAATAAGGCGAAAGAATATAGCGGAATAGAGGTTGTTGCTTTGAAAGTTCAGTATCCGCAAGGAGGCGAAAAGCAACTTATAGATGCCGTTTTAGGCAGGAAAGTGCCAAGTGGTGCATTGCCAATATCTACTGGTGCAGTAGTTCAGAATGTTGGTACTGCCTTTGCTGTTTACGAAGCCGTTCAAAAGAATAAACCTTTGTTTGAACGTGTGGTTACAGTAACTGGTAAGTCTGTTAAAGATCCTTCAAACCTTTTAGTTCGCATCGGAACATCGATAAGAGAAGTTATAGAAGAATGTGGTGGTGTACCATCAGATACAGGTAAGGTTGTGGGAGGTGGACCAATGATGGGCAATGCACTTTCTAACATTGAGGTTCCCGTTTCTAAGGGTAGTTCGGGAGTACTCTTGATTACCAATAAAGAGGCAAATAGGGGTGAGGTGCAAGACTGTATTAGATGTGCTAAGTGTGTAAATGTTTGTCCTATGGGATTAGAGCCTTATTTGCTCGGACTTCTTGCAGAAAACACTCTGTTTGACAGAATGGAGAAAGAAAAGATTATGGATTGCATAGAGTGTGGCTCTTGTCAGTTTACTTGTCCTGCAAATAGACCTTTGCTTGACTATTGTAGACTTGGTAAAAACAAAGTGTCTGCAATTATCAGAGAAAGACAAATGAAAAAATAGGAAGATTAAATAATGGAAAATAATAAGTTAATAGTTTCTTTGTCGCCACATATTCATAGTGGCGACACTGTAAGAAAGAATATGTACGGAGTTATTATAGCGATGATTCCTGCATTCATAGCATCTTTGTGGGCTTTTGGCTTGGGTGCGCTTGTTGTTACGGCTGTATCTGTTTTTTCTTGTGTCTTTTTTGAGTGGTTCATAACAAAGTTTCTCCTAAAAAAAGAAACAACAACTGTTACTGACGGCTCTGCTGTTATCACGGGAATGCTGTTAGCCTTCAATCTTCCGTCTAATCTTCCTGTGTGGATAATAATAATAGGTGCGTTGTTCTCTATCGGAGTTGTGAAGATGTCTTTTGGAGGATTAGGAAACAACATCTTCAATCCAGCCATTGCAGGGCGTATATTCTTGTTGTTGTCTTTCACTGCTCCTATGACAGACTGGCCTACCGTAGGACAAATAACCTCTTATGTTGATGTAGAAACATCTGCCACTCCGCTGTTCTTTATGAAAGAGATAGCCAACGGAAACCTTGAACATCTTGACAAGATACCAAGCCTTTGGAATTTGTTTATAGGAAACAATGGGGGTAGTCTAGGCGAAATAAGTGCTTTAGCAATAATCATTGGCTTGATTTATATGCTTGTCAGACGGATTATCACTTGGCATATTCCTATTACAATATTATTGACAGTTTTTATTTTCTCGGGCGTTTTGCACCTTGCTAACCCTGACATCTTTGTTTCTCCATTCTTGCATTTGCTTTCAGGAGGCTTACTTTTGGGAGCAGTCTTTATGGCTACCGACTATGTAACCTCACCGATGAGCCACAGAGGAATGATTATCTTCGGTGTGGGAATAGGTGTAATCACTGTTGTGATAAGAGTGTTTGGCGACTATCCAGAAGGAATGTCGTTTGCAATACTTATAATGAACGCTTTCACTCCGCTCATCAATGCTTACTTCAAACCTAAACGATTCGGGAGGGCAAAAAGATGAAAAAACTAAGTTCTTCTCTAAAAAATATGCTTTTAGTACTCACATTAGTCACAGCCATATCTGTTTCAATGTTGGCTTTAGTCAATGAGGTAAATTAAAAACCTATTAAATATGATAACTTAAAGATGCTAAACT
>JAUMWZ010000117.1 GCA_030529405.1 Bacteroides sp.
TATCTTGAAAATATCTACAATATCTCCTTTCGTGCGCTCGCTTACTGCTATAATCCTATCGCTATTTATACACGCTTTGCGAAACTTGTATTCATAGATTTTGCGGTCTATAAACTTATAGTATTCAGGGTGTCTTATGAATATTAGGTCGTGTATGGTTACTACACTTTTTGTATGCTTTGCTTTTCTGATGTTTAGTGGTAGCTCGTTGCTCAATCCGTGAAATATGTCCACCTTGTCTTTGATTATGTCAGACGTTATCCCCCACACTCTCCACAGTGATGATAACTTCCTCCAAAACCAAGATTTGGGAGTTCTCATCTCAATAGTATTTTCTTTGTGTGGCAGCAGACTATGCTTTTTGTTTTTAGGCACGTATAGCAGGCATTTGCTGTCCGTTGTTTTGGTAGAAACAATGTCTATCACTAACCGACTGTAGTTGCCTAATCCTGTTTTGTTTTGTGCTGCACGTTTGGCGTCGAAACCTATAATCATCTCACATTACTTTATTTGATAAACACAAAGTTATGTATTATGCGTTTACCAACTGTATATAATCTGAAAATAAATGATGCTTAGTTTGCAAATCAGGTATATACAGTTGATTTGTATACTGTATATGGTTTGTAAACCTAGTATGTAAACTCTTCGGGGTAGTTCATCAGATACAGTGTGTCCGTAGCTCTTGTAAAGGCTGTGTAAAGCCATTTAGGAAAGTCGGGAGTAATGTATTCCTTACTCATGTAGGCTTGGTCTATGAACACGTGTTTCCATTGTCCGCCTTGCGATTTATGACAAGTTATGGCGTAGGCATATTTCACTTGCAAGGCATTGTAGTATTGGTTTGTTTTTAGTTGTTTAATTCTCTCTGCCTTGTTTTTAATGTCCTCATAGTCTTCCATTACATTGTTGTAAAGTCGTTCTTGCTCATGTTGAGGCAAAGCAGGAGAGTCGTTGTTCAGCGTGTCAAGTAAGATTGTAACGTCTATCTCTATGTCTTCAAGATTGGGAAAAGATAGTGTAACATCAGCAAAACGAAAGTCATACAGCTCTCTGGTTTTTCTCACTCGGCGAACTATTGCACTCTCTCCGTTAGCAATGAAATCTATCTCCGCAATTTCTTCAGTCCACATATAATTGTTCTTAGCAATCATAATCATATCTCCGTTTTCCAGCTCGCCCTCACACCATAACACCTGAGCACGCACTCCTTTGTTGAAAATGTTTGCCCGCTTGTTCGACCTGCAAATGATTATTGTGTCTTCCTTTCCTACCTTTGAATAAGAGTTGCCAATCTCGTCAATTATGTCGGCTGAACCTATCACCTTTATGTCTGCAAAACCTGAAATCTTTATCTTAGGCAGGTTGATATAGTCTTCGTCGTTAATCTTTATGCGTATCTGTGTAGCATTCCAAAGTATTCCAGACTGCTCCGATTGGCGCAACACCTTCTTCATTTCCATTTGAATAACATCTACACCGTAAGAGCCGATAACGTCACTGCTCAAAGCGGCTGTGTAGTCTTCACCTATCGGGGCAAGCTGTGCTGTGTCGCCAACAAACAAGGCTTTACAACCCTTGTCATTATATATGTATTGCATTAAGTCATCTAACAGCACTCCACTTCCAAAGCCATTTGCGCCATACTGACTACTAATCATAGACGATTCGTCAATAATAAATAGGGTGTTTGTGTGGAGGTTTTCTTTCAAAGTATAGTTTGCTGAAAGGTCGGCACCAGTCTTTTGCCAATAGATGTGTTTGTGGATTGTGTGTGCTTTGCTGTTTGAATAAGAGGAGAAAACCTTGGCAGCACGCCCTGTGGGAGCTAGAAGTACGGTCTTGGCGCCTGTGTGTTTGAGTGCTTTAACAAGAGAAGAAACAATCGAAGTCTTACCTGTTCCAGCATAACCCTGCATAATGAAAGCCTCTGAATTATTATAGTTGGAGACAAACTCTGAAAGGGCTTTTATCACTTTTTCTTGTTCTAAAGTTGGTTCGTAAGGAAAAAAAAACTTAATTTGTTCTTCAATTCGGGCGTTTATCATCTTTTTTTTGCATAAAAAAGACTGTTGAATGTCTTTATTGTCAATATATATTATACTTTTGCGGATACGAATATAATAACAAATTAAATACATTTATCATGAAAACAGTTTTTAATGTTGTCTTGGTTGCCCTTATAGTAGTTCTTGGGTACATATGCTATCATAGTATAACAGGACCAATTAAGTTCGACGAGATTAGAAAAGAAAGAGAAAAAGCTATTATTGCTCGTCTAATTGACATTCGTAAGGCGCAAAAGGAATACAGCATTGTCAATAAAAGAGAGTATACAAAAGATTTTGATGAACTTATTGCTTTCGTAAGAAATGGTAAGTTGCCTATCGTTGTAAAGGTGGGTCAGCTAACAGACAAGCAACTTGAAGACGGATTAACAGAAAGAAAAGCTGTTGCGATAATAGAAAAAGCAAAGAAAACAAACAAATATGACGAGGTGAAAAAGTGGGGTCTTGAAGAATTCAAAAGAGATACAATGTGGGTTTCAGTATTAGATTCAATGTATCCAAAAGGATTTAATCCGGATTCTCTAAGATTTATCCCTTACGGTAAAGGCGCACAATTTGAAATGGACGTAAAGAATGACACTGCAAAGTCTGGTGCTCCAATTCACTTGTTCGTTGTTAAGGCGCACTATGACACATATTTGAGCGACCTAAACAAGCAACAACTTATCAACTTAAAAGACTACAACAACAAGTTAGATTTGTATAACGGCTTGATGATAGGCTCTATTGACAAACCAAACAACGGTGAAGGTAACTGGGAATAATGAGTTTGGACTTCAGTAAAAGCAATCAATATACACTATCCATCCGTCTTAGTGCGGATGGATTTTCTTTTTATGTTTATAATCCAATAGATGAAGAAACAAGCATAAATCTATTTAAGAAGGTAGACAGAAAGAAATCGCTAGTCAGCAACATACATGCGGCGTTTCAGAGTATAGACTTCATCGGTCATAATTTCAAGAAAGTAAACGTGTCTGTGCAGTCTGACAAAGTAATGGTTATACCAAGCACTGACTTTTCATTTGTTGAGGCGGAGAGAGCTTTCTGTTCTTTGTTTTCAAACATTGCAGGCATTCTGAAATATGATTTGTTACATAACCTTCCGTTGGCGGTTGTTTATGATATTGACACTGCAGTTATAGATGCCGTTTCGCAGTATGTTAGCGATTGTAACATAATGTCCGACGTGGCTGTTCAGATAGAGCATTTCTCTGTGAAAAGCAGGTTTGGCAACAATAAGAAGATGTATGTTGTCGTTTCTGAAGAATATATCAATGTGTTGTGTTTTGAACGTGGACGCTTGAACTTCTTTAATACGTTCCGTTGCAACAATAATAACGACAGAGTGTATTTTGTGATGTACGTGTGGAAGCAGTTGCTTTACGTGCAAGATAAAGATGAACTTCATCTTGCTGGCAGCTTTTCGGAAAAGCAAGAACTGATAGAGCTGATAAAAGGTTTCGTTCTTCAAACCACTGTATCTGTTGAAGAGTATGTAGAACTAAAAGCAATGACACAATGAGAGTTATTAGCGGAATATACAAGCGTAGAAGATTTGAGGTGCCAAAGACATTCAAAGCAAGACCAACAACGGACTTCGCAAAAGAGAATATCTTCAATGTGTTGAACAAATATATAGACTTTGAAGACGACATAAAAGCATTAGACCTGTTTGCTGGAACTGGAAGTATTAGCTTAGAACTTGTGTCTAGAGGTTGCTGTAAGGTTGTCAGTGTAGAGAAAGACTTTCAGCACTGCTCGTTTATATCTAAAGTCATCAAGCAACTTGGTGTTGATAACTGGATACTCATAAAAGGCGATGCTTTCAAATATATATCTGCCAATGGCGGACAGTTTGACTTTATATTTGCCGACCCTCCATATAATATTGCTAACCTATCATCTATCCCCGACCTAGTGTTTGCAAACAACCTACTTTCTGATAAAGGTGTATTCGTGTTAGAACATGGCAAGGAATTAGATTTCTCATCACACGAAAGATTTCAAGAACACAGAGCTTACGGAAGCGTAAACTTCTCTATTTTCAAATAATATATAGTTTAGAAGTAATTTCTTCATACTCAATATTCAAAGACTATATAGCCAATTTCCAATTTATATATATACCTCAAAGCTAGAATAATAGTCTTTGATAAGGCGGTCTATTATTCTTTAGTATAGTGTGAGGTTGTTAAAACGCCCTTCTCTATTACTTGCTTTTTAGTGAATTATAAAATATGTTTTCTAGCATGTTTTTGCTTTTTGTTTTTGTCCCTGAAAAAGGAAATTGATACCATTGTTTTCATTGTAGTATAGATGTTTTTTTCTCTTTCTCTGTCTAGCATAATGATATTTGTACTAAAAAGTAAGATTGGTGGTGGCAACTTATCTGTTACGAAAAACTATCTGTTTGGTTTCTTTTTGTTAGATTATTCTTGTTTTACTGCTTTTGCTGGTGGCCCTGATTTGCTTGTTTGCTTTCTTTTGTTCTTTGTTGGTCTTTTTCTTTATATTTTTTCATTGCTTATATTTTGCTCTATTTGTTGTTTTTTGTTTGAAAATAAGAGATTATGATGTACATTTGAGTCGATTTTATTGTCAATGAACTGATTAAAACAACTTATTTATTAACCTATTTAAAATAAAACAATGCGAAAGAAAAGCACCTTAATGCAATTACTTATTGCAGCATTTGCTTGCTTTGGGGCAATGTCTTGTTCTGATGACGACAAAGGAACAGTGACTTTTGAACCTTTCGACCCAAATGTACCTATGAAGGTTGAGAGTTTCTTCCCTGATTCAGGTGGAGTGGCTACTCCGATGCTAATTTATGGT
>JAUMWZ010000118.1 GCA_030529405.1 Bacteroides sp.
ATAAAACACCTGACCTTCACCAGCAAATTCTTTAATCCTTTCGTTCATTATCTCTTTCTCGAATAACTCTTTGACTGATATCTTGTCTAAAGTAAGGTCTTTCAATCCTCTACTCTTACGCACAGCATTCAGCATTTCCAAAGATTTGTTCATGTCAGTATCATAAGAACATTCACTCAAAATGTAATACATCTCTGGCAATCTAATCAGGGTAAGTCCGTGAAGTACATTCATATTTACCTCATTAGCGTCTACAACGAAACGTATAAACTTATGTATTCTTGACTCTTTCTTGTAATATGTAGAATATCTGACATCATTATTTGTGGCATCAAAAGAAGATATTTCGAAAATCTCGTCTAAGTCTTTTCTTGCCTCTGTTATATTACCACTTGAAAGACCTTGATGTTCTGTCACGAAAATGTCAAACACATGCTTAGATAAGTCTTCTCTGTTCAAACCGAAAATCATTTCTTTTGGTGCAGGAAATCTCTTGACATCACCAAACTTAGCATGAAAGGTCAATTCAAAATTCTCCTTAGCATCTATCACTTTTTGTGCATACTCTGATGCTTTCTTCTCATCGCCCATAGAGTAATATACCCTAGCCTTGGTAGCATAAACAGCATACTTATTAAAGTGAACAGCCCTACCTACATCATATCCTAAATCGCTAGACGACCAGTTTACTGTATTGTCATTTTTCAATATCTCCTCGGCCTTGTCGAGATCTGACAATATATGACCGTAAACCTCTTTAAGACTATAAACAGTCTTAGTCTTATGGTCAAAACTGAAAGAGTAAGGTATGCCGCTTGCTTGAGGGTTCTTTTTATAGCTCTCAGCAAAGAGTCTTACAATATCAAAGTGCAGAAAAGCTCTAAGACCATACGCCTCGCCTTTTATAAGGTTAATAATCGGGTCGGTAAGTGTAGTTTTTTCAGAGTGCTTTATAACATTGTTTACATACAAAATAACCTCATATTGTTTGAGCCATATCTCGTCTATTTTCGGACGCACTCTACTGTCCTCATACTTATGGTCCACTATGTAGTAGTCGTTCTCATTTGTGTTTAGATAGCAAAACATCTGACCTATCTTATCAACAAAGCCATAAGACAAGTTCTCTCCATACAATTCATTCTTTGCCATCTTAGCATACACACCATACATAGCGTCGCAAAAGCCCTGAGTGTTATTAAACATAAGCCCCTCTTCTACCATTCCTTTAGGCTGAACATTAAGAAATGAATCGCAAGATGAGAACACAGAAAGAACTGATATTATTGTTATGAATACTAATTTTCTCATAATCGTAACTGTTTTATTATAGTGAGAACCTCACAGACATTTCAACACTTCTCTCAAAAGGATAAGACAACCCTCTCTCACGCTTAACAGAAGATATGTGGAACAAATCATTTGTGAGAAGTTCTAACCTCATTCTTCTGATATTTAGTTTACTTAAGAACTTAGTTTCTAAGTCGTATGCAACAGAAAGGCTTTGCATAGTAAGGTAATTATTATTTTCTATGAACCTACTTGTTTGCAATGGCACACTACTGTCTGCTATATTCTTAAATCTTGCTATATCACCTGGTTCCTTCCATCTATCTTTGAATACTCTCTCGTCTGCATTGTTTATTGGGTCAAGACCCTCAACCCTGCTCACAAGTGTTTGGTTGTAAACAATACCACCAAAAGAATATCCAAAAGACATATTAAGAGAGAAGTTCTTATATGATAAGTAAGACGAGATAGAGCCATAACCGTAAGGATTTGTATCTCCAAATACTTTCTTGTCTCTCGCATCGTATATGAAAGAATATGTACCATCAGCTTTGATAAAGATTTCCTTACCTGTTGCAGGGTCTATACCTGCTGAAGGAACAACTTTCAAAGCAGTTAAAGACTCGCCTTCTTCATATAAAGGAAGAGGCAATAAGCCTTTATCTTTAATGTTTTCTTCGTTCTTCTTCTTAAGAGCATTACTTATACTTTTAATCTTATTCTTGTTATGAGAAAAGTTCATAGACAATCCCCAGTACCAATGCTTACTTTGCACGGGAACTATCTTTGTTCTAAACTCAAACCCTCTATTCTCGATAGAGCCAATATTCTCTCTTACTGTGCTGACACCTACTGACGGTGCTTTGGCTACATCTAGCAACAGGTTGTCAGTATTCTTTATATAATAGTCAATGCTAAAATCCCAGCGACCAGAGAACATTGTCAAGTCCAATCCGAAGTTAGTATTTAGGGTTCTTTCCCACTTCAACTCAGGATTACCTATTGCTTTAGGCACAGCACCTATACCTTTAACATAGTTCAATATACCTAGATATTCGTAGGTAGTAATGGCTTGATAAGGGCTGAACGATATGTTACCTAGATATCCGACACTACCTCTTACCTTCAACATCTGCATATTCAAGCCAGACATGAACTTTTCATTGTGCAAGTTCCAACCACCTCCAATACTCCAGAAAGGTGCAAATCTCTTGTCACGTCCGAACTTTGATGAGCCTTCGTAACGATATATCAAGTCCAAAAAGTATTTATTATCAAATATAGCGTTGCTATTTATGAAGAAACCAACAGACCTTTTTACCTCGTCACTTCCTTGTGGTTTGCCACCTATAGGATAACCTGATGCAAAGCTAGGGTGAGCCAACTTATCCGTATAAAATCCTATGGAACGATATGCCGATTGAGTACCATCGTAAGAGTCGAAGTTTGCACCAGCAGTGTTACTAATAAAAATTTTGTCAAACAGATAGGTGTTGTAAGACCCCATTAGTTTTCCTGAATATCCTATAGATTTTGTGTGTCCTTCTGTCAGAGAACCTCTCTTGGTAGGGTCTTTTCTATTTGCCGAAATCTCTGATGCAGCCATAGGAGAAACAAATTTATTGCTCTCAGACTTGTTCTTCTGTATAGAAAAATCTGCATCTATTCTGAAGTCTTTACCAAGCCATAGCTGAAAGTTTGTAGTGTTCATGATGTCAAAGCTTTCATAATCTTGGTAGCTACCTAAAGATGCATCATACAGAGGATTAACTTTATAGTGAGTAAGTCTGCTTTTCAGTTTACCTTTCTCATCATAAGGAGAGTCGTAAGGGTTCTGAGAAACATAGTCAGAGAAAGAGCCATAAGGCGATTCGTTACTATCAACCATAGTTATAGACGAAGTGTTCGACAAGTGGAACTTACCTGGTCTGTTATAAGAGAACTTAAAGAAGGTAGACAATCTACTTCTGTCTGAGCCCTTCATAACCCCTTCATTCTTACCATAGCGAATACCGACGTTGTAGCGTGCATACTCATCTCCGCCGTCAAAACTTAAGCTATGGTTGTGTGAGAAAGCAGAACGTAAAGGCTTAGATATCCAATCTGTGTCAATACCACTTCTTACCTTCTGAAACACTTCATTATATAGTAAATCTTTTTTATATTGCTCGTCGCCAGTAGTAGCCGTATATACTCCTGCCAATCTTTCAAACTCGAGTTTGTCGGCAGAGTTTAGCAATCTGTAGTCGCTTAAATCTGGCATAGAAGTACGTAGCGTTCCACTGTAATTAAGTTTAAGTTTTCCTCCTTCAAGCACCTTTGTAGTTATCACAATCACTCCAGCAGAAGCTTTTGCACCATAAAGAGCTGAGGCGGAAGCATCTTTCAGTACTGTTACAGTTTCTATATCGTTCATATCCATGTCATATATATATTCCACCGTAACAATAGTTCCATCAACCACAAACAAAGGTAGGTTTGCAACACCCTCAAAACTAGCACGTCCTCTAATATTCATGTCTGGACGCTTATTCGGGTCAGAACCAGCAAGATTGTTCTCCACCAAAAGTAAACCAGGAACAAATGCCTGCAAACTTTCAAACAGATTTTTAGTACCCATAGACAACAGTTCTTTCTTATTAACCGTGGTCTGAGAACCCGTATAGCTAATCTTCGATTTTGGCACGAAACCAGTCACAACAACTTCGTCAATGCTGCCAACATCTTCAAGGAGCACAATCTTGAGTTTAGCACCCCTCTTTACGTTTAGCTCTTGTGTAATAAATCCCACACAAGTAAACTTGATTATCTCACTATCATTCTTAGTAAGAATCTCAAATCTACCTTCAACGTCAGTGACATAACCACCCTTAACACCCCTAAGAGTTATATTAACTCCTGGAATAGGCTCTCCTGTAACATCAACAACTTGACCGCTGATGACATTATTGGATTGCTGAGAGAAACTCTCCGTATTGCTAAGCCCTAACCTCTCACTATCAGATACTCCTGCATAGGAATTGGTAAAACTCAACAAAACGAACAAAGAGAAAACAAAAAACAATCTCATCTTTTTCTTTTTTAGTGAGTAAAAAACAAAAGCAATTATTTGGCAAAATAAGTGTAAAACATAAAAGTACACTCTTTGCCTTGTTGCAAAAATATGAATTATAGAACATAAACCAAGGGTTTGATTATAAAATCAAACAAAAAAACAAGGTTAAGCAATAGGACACACAAAAACCACAAAAAGAAACAAGATAGACCAACAGGCACACAACAAGACAAAAAGATAGCAACAAGGAATAGATTTAGGACAAAAGAACCTAGAACAAGACAAAAAAAGAATATTGTAAGACATAAATATGACAAAATAGAAGTTGAGATATTCAAGAGAGAGATGCTCTTATAATACTCATGAATAAATAGTATACAGTTATCATACAAACTATATATCATTTACAGGTAAACTATATATGGTTATCAGACAAATTGTATAGCAATGGGAAGATGACAATTTCTAAACTAAAATGTCAATCAAATATGTTGTGTCATCACATATAGAC
>JAUMWZ010000119.1 GCA_030529405.1 Bacteroides sp.
CACGAGCCACAACCTCTTTTATAGAGAAAGGTTTTGATATATAATCGTCTGCACCAACAGAAAATCCTGTGAGCATATCGTTCTCAGTGTTCTTGGCTGTGAGGAATATTATCGGCACCGTTATGTTTGTTTCTCTCAGATGTTGAGCAAGTTTGTAGCCAGACATACCTCCCATCATCACGTCTAGAAGTAACAAATCAAAATCGGCAATATTCTTTGTCAGAGCCTCCTCTGCTGAATATACCGCCTCGACAACAAATCCTTCGTGGGCAAGATTGAATGAAAGGATTTCACATATATCTCTGTCGTCGTCTACTATAAGTATCTTTTCGTTCATCGGCATTGTGTTTTGCGATACGCAAATATAAGACTTTCTGTTTGTATGTTATTAAGCCTAAATACAGATTATATACAGTTTGTATCTCAACTGTATATAATCAACTTATAAACTGTATATAGATTGCAAGTCAGCTATATACAGTTTAGAGGGCTGTGTTTTATATGGCTCAAATCAACAGTTATGACTATGCTTGAGAACCTTTGCATCAACATAGAAAACTATTTCTTCAACTATGTTGCTACAATGGTCACCTATGCGCTCAATCTTTCTTATCAGAAGTAGCAAGTTAAGCCCCTGAGGAATGCGGTTGTTATCCTCTTTCATATACTTCGTTAGCACATCAATAGAGTTGTGATATATAACATCTACTTCTTCGTCCTTACCTATTATCTTGCCTGATATCTTTGTGTTTTCAGAGTCTAAAGCCACAAATCCGTCAGAAAGCATCGTCAGAGTGATGTCAAACATCTTTGCTATCTGAAGTTCTTCTATCAGCTTTTTGTCAGCAACAGTATTGTGATTGTCCACAACGTATCGTGCAATGGCAGCAGAGAAGTCTGCAATTCGCTCCAAAGTATTGCTTATCTTTATGATGGAAAGAGTTAAGCGCAAATCTATTGCCACCGGACTGTAAAGGGCTATATAGTTTTCGCAGTCACTATCTATCTTCAGTTCAAAGGCGTTTACTCGTTTCTCCCTACTAACTACTTCACGAGCAAGCTCAACGTCGTTTGTCAAGAACGATTGTTTAGCCTTTTGGAGCTGAGATATTACTAACTTCCACATCTGATTTAGTTCGTCTTTGAGCAGTAACATCTCTCTTTCTTTATGCTTCAATTCCATATTTCTTTAGTTTTATGATTAACGTAAATCTATCCAAAACGACCTGTGATGTAATCTTGTGTTTGCTGTTTCTCCGGACTAAGAAACATCTTCTTCGTGTCGCTATACTCTATCAACTCACCGAGAATAAAGAAACCAGTCTTATCGCTCACACGTGCCGCCTGTTGCATATTATGAGTAACGATGACTATCGTATAATCACGTTTTAAGTCGTGAATGAGTTCCTCAATCTTCGAGGTCGATATAGGGTCAAGAGCAGAAGCAGGCTCGTCCATCAAAAGCACAGATGGCGAAACAGCCAAAGCCCTAGCAATGCAAAGACGTTGTTGCTGACCACCCGAAAGTTCAAAAGCTGACTTCTTGAGCTTATCTTTCACCTCGTCCCATAAAGCTGCTCCACGCAAAGACTGTTCTACTCTTTCGGCAACAAACTTCTTATCGCCCATAGAATTTACCCTCAATCCGTATGCAACATTATCAAAGATTGACATCGGAAAAGGGTTAGGCTTTTGGAAAACCATACCTACACTTTTTCGCAACTCATCTACCTTTACGTTCTTATCATATATATTCTTTCCCTCAACCAACACTTCACCTGTAAGTTTAGTATCCTCAATCAAGTCGTTCATTCTATTAAACAATCGCAAGAATGTAGATTTTCCACAACCCGACGGACCTATAAATGCCGTCACAGTATTAGGGTCTATCTTCATATCTATACCTTTCAGTGCGTGAAAATCACCATAGTAAAAGTTTACGTTCTTAGCTTCTATCATATCGTTGTTTTATATTTAATTCTTTCTATGTTGTTTACCAAAGTACATTCTAATGCCCGATGAGAGCATATTTATAAATAACACAATCGCAATCAATACTAGGGCTGTGCCGTAAGCAATAGGTCGTGCTGCCTCAATGTCAGTACCACTTGTAGCTATAACATATAGATGGTAGGGCAAAGCCATTACTTGGTCAAAGATTGAAGTGGGAAGATTTGGCAAGAAATATGCAGCTACTGTAAACAGAATTGGTGCTGTTTCTCCCGATACACGACCTACTGCTAGTATCAAACCTGTTGTTATATTGGGGAAAGCAGCAGGTAGAACAACTTTCAAAGTAGTTTGAAGTTTCGTGGCACCTAATGCTAAACTGCCCGTACGGTAAGACATTGGTACAGCTCGAAGAGCCTCTTCTGTGACGCGAATTACTAATGGTAAAGCCAACAACGCTAGAGTTAATGAACCTGCAATGATGGAATCTCCAAATCCGAGAGTGTTTACAAAGAGCGACATACCAAACAATCCAAACACAATTGATGGTACGCTACTGAGGTTGTTAGTCATCACTCTGATGAACTTTACTATCTTTCCGCTCCCTGCATATTCATTAGTATAGATTGCAGACATAACACCTAGCGGGAAAGCTATTATCATACTTCCCACAACCAAGCACATTGTTCCTACAATAGCTGGTAATATTCCTCCCGAGTTCATGCCTTCTGACGGTGCAGTGGTTAAGAACTCCCAGCTAATTGCTCCTAATCCGTTGTATATTATAAAGCCTAATATCCAGAACAATATAGTTACCACAGCCAATCCCAATAGTCTGAACACAGTGAAAGCAATCTTTTCTGTTACCTTATTACTTATTCTCATACTCCTTTATTCTTTTGTTTAGATATTGATTCTGCCCACACACTTATTATCATTGTTATAACGAAGAGTATGCAACCGAGCATAAACAGCGAGTTGTAGTGTGTTCCTCCTGCTGGTGCTTCTCCTAATTCTGCGGCAATAGTAGCTGGAATGCTCCTCACAGAATCGAACAGAGAGGTTGGCATCACTGCTGCGTTACCGGTAACCATAAGCACAGCCATGGTTTCGCCTATTGCTCTTCCAATTCCAAGTACTACTGCAGCTGAAATTCCTTGAACAGAATATGGTATAACTACCTTATATATTGTCTGCCAACGTGTAGCTCCTAGCGCAAGACTTGCTTCACGCATTGCTCGTGGAGTGTTTCTCATTGCATCTTCAGCAACGGTTATTATTGTTGGCAACGCCATTATTGCAAGTAGCAAACTACCAGTAAATGCCGTTTCTCCAACAGACAGATTGAATACTTTCTGTACTATTGGCACAAGAACAACAAGCCCCCAGAATCCGTAAACAACAGATGGTATACCAGCTAGCAGTTCTATTGCAGGCTTCATAAATTTACGTGCTTGAGGGCTTGCAAGCTCAGATAAGTATATGGCAACAGACAATCCAAGCGGTAGAGCTATAAGAATTGCCACAAAACTAACCAGCAATGTTCCCAATATTAAGGGCAAAACGCCAAATAATGGTGCTGGAGTAGCCGTTGGTATCCACTCTTTTCCACCAAAGAAATCGCTTATTGATATGCTACCCGTGTGCAACATCTTTACAGACTCTGCTTTTTCGGGTATATATTTAACTGGAAGATAGGCTATGATATTATCATTTTTGTCAATAACGTCAGCCAAAAGAGAGGGCAAACGTTCATAGTTTTCTCCAAATTCTTCCTCAGAATACATATTGAATATATCGTCAAACCTGAATATCATTATCTCTTGGTCTTTTCCTCCAAGCTCATTCCAGTTTGTTATGTCAGAGTCGAACACTTGTTTTATTCTCATCACATCAATGTTTTCAACTCTGTTTCTTTTGTTTACATATATCGCATAACCTTCTTCAACCGTTGGTTTGCTAAACAGCCCTGCCCCTTCTTTGAAAAGAAACACAACAATGAGCAGAATGGCAATGCTTGTCACCATTCCACTCAATGTAAACATTCCTTCTACAATCTTTTCGGCTATCTTTCTAACGAATTTCATCTACCTAGTGATTTGTATTTACTTTACTTTCAAGTTATATATACTTGACTTTTAATTTGTATATTGTTTATAAATCAGTTGTATATAGTTTGCAAACAGGTATATTTTCTATTTAGCTTGTATGAAGCCTACTTCTGACACAATCTTTTGTCCTTCTGCGCTCAACACATAGTCTACGAACGGCTTAACAGTCTTTTCTGCCTTAGCGTCATAATAATAGAACAGTGGGCGAACGATAGGATAAGTTTTGTTTTTTGAGTTTTCCACAGACGGAGCTACATAGGTTTTTCCCTTGTCGTAAGACACTTTTACGGGTTTGATATCTTTGTTTATATAAGCCAAACCTACATACCCTATTGCTCCAGGCGTTTGACTTATTGACTGAACAATAGCTCCCGTTGCAGGCATACTCATTATTCCATTGACATAGTTTTTATTCTTTAGCACGCTTTCCTTGAAGAATTCGTATGTTCCCGATGATGTTTCACGAGAGTAAGGTACTATCTTTAGGTCTGCACCGCCCACTTCTTTCCAGTTGGTTATCTTTCCCGTGAATATACCTTCAAGCTGTTCGCGAGTTAGTTTGTCTACCTTATTTTTCTGATTTATAACTACCGCCAAAGCATCGTAAGCTACGACCACTTCTTTTACATTCTTATTCAAGTCCTTCATCTTCTGCCTTTCAGTGAACTTTATCTTACGAGATGCCTGTGCAATATCTGTTGTGTTCTGCATCAAAGATGAGAATCCAACTCCCGAGCCACCACCAGTTACCACAATGCTAGCCTT
>JAUMWZ010000120.1 GCA_030529405.1 Bacteroides sp.
TGTTTCTACTGTCAATAATCAACTTCTTATTTGTCTTTTATTAACTTGTTTGCCCGACTAACCCTCTATGCCTTAGTTTATTGATAAGCTCATTCACTAGTTGCGTATACTCTTTCTTTCCACATAGAGTAATAAGTGGCTTTCCAAACTATATACACTCAACTTCCGAACCCTACACAGTTTGTAAGTAAACTGTATATAACTGAAAAGTCAGCTATATATGGTTTGCAAAAGGGGTGTGAATAGACTACAAATAAAAATCCCTCTTGATAGGGTAGAGGTAACTATCCATCAAGAGGGAATGTATATTTATTTAGTTCTGTGTTATTTCAACAGACCGTTTTCAGACAAGTATCTTTCTGCCTCTATTGCAGCTTTACAACCGCTTGCGGCTGCTGTAATTGCTTGACGGTAGTGTGGGTCTGCCACGTCACCTGCAGCAAATACGCCCTTAACCTTAGTGCGTGGACTGCTACCCTCTGTTACTATATATCCAACTTCGTCTGTGTCAATATATGGTTTGAACACGTCTGAGTTTGGTTTGTGACCTATTGCCAAGAAGAAACCATCTACTGCTATGCTATATCTCTCTTCATCTGCTTCGCCAAGTCTTTTCACTAGGTTGATACCTTCTACTGCACCGTCGCCGAAAATGCCTTCAGTGTTGTGTTCAAACAATACTTCAATCTTTTCGTGAGCAAGTACTCTCTCTTGCATAATCTTAGATGCTCTAAGGTATGGTTTACGTACAATTAGATATACTTTAGAAGCAAGTCCTGCAAGATATATAGCTTCTTCGCAAGCAGTGTCACCACCACCAACTACTGCAACAACCTTTTTGCGGTAGAAGAAACCATCGCAAGTGGCACAAGCACTAACACCCATACCAGCATATTTCTTTTCGTCTTCAAGACCAAGATACTTAGCTGTGGCACCAGTAGCTATAATAACTGTGTCTGCTTCAATAAGTTTGTTGTCGTCGATTGTTATCTTATAAGGTGCTGAGCTAAGGTCTGTTTTAGTAACAAGTCCTATTCTCATGTCGGCACCAAAGCGTAATGCTTGTTTTTTCAAATCTTCCATTAGTTCCGGACCGCTTATACCTTCTGGGTAACCTGGGAAGTTTTCAACATCAGTTGTAGTTGTTAGCTGTCCACCTGGTTGTAGTCCTTCGTATAATACAGGCTGAATGTTCGCACGACCTGCATATATTGCAGCTGTATATCCAGCTGGGCCTGAGCCTATGATAAGGCATTTTACTCTTTCTGTTTCCATTTCTTGTATTATTTGTTGTTTTTATGTTATCTGATGTCTATTATCTCTGCTGTCTTATAGTCTTCTTTGTTGAATGTAAAGTCTTCTTTGCTTGTCTTTACTTTGCTTTGGTATGAGTCGATGTCTATGACAGTTTTTATCTTTTCGTTTCTTTGCACTGCCACAATCTTAACTGGCATATTGCTGTTTTTGTCTACATATATCTGTATGGTTCTTATTTCTTTCTTGCTCGTCGAGTCTGTAAGCTCAATCAAGTCAATGTTTTTGTCTGCCGAAAACAAGCCTGTGAAAGAAATCTTATATCCATGTTTGTGCAGGTTGATAAGTGTATACGGGTTTATAGAATTTATCTCTTCAAGTGTTGGTTCTCCTATTGTCACTTCATCATTGTCTATGATATATGTGTGTTGTGTCTTGCCATCAAACCATATTTTAGATGTACTTGTGCTTAGTGTAAACATATTTCTATCAACAAGTATGTTGCCCCTATCTCTGAACGAAAGTTTGTTGTTTTCGTATATCTCTGTGCTAAACACGGCTTTCATAGGCATATTTTTTTCAATGTTTTCTGCCACTCGGTTTAGGATATCTGTTGCTTGCTTCTTCTTTGTTTGTGCTTGCAAGGCAGACGCCACACCAGCCAAAAGCAAAGTAAGTACAATTAACTTTTTGATTATATATAGTTTACTTCTCATTTATATACAGTTGATTTGTAAGTTATATATTGCTTAAACACGGACTTATATATAATTGTTCAGAACAGGCTCTAAGTCCACCTCGCTGAAGTATAACACTTCTCTCGGTTTGCTTCCTTGTCCTGCCCCAACAATACCTGCTCTTTCCAGCTGATCCATCAATCGTCCTGCTCGAGCATATCCTATTGACATTTTTCTTTGCAGTAGAGATGTCGAGCCAAGCTGGTTTGCTACAACCAAACGTGCAGCATCGGCAAACAGCGGATCGACCTCGTTTTTGTTCAGTTCTTTTGCTGTTCCTGTTTCATCATCTTCTCCAACATATTCTGGAAGATAGTGAGGTGTTGGGAAACCTCTTTGTTCTGAGATATGGCGTGTTATTTCTTCCACCTCTGGAGTATCTATAAATGCACATTGCACACGTATTGGGTCTGCCCCTTGAAGGAATAGCATATCTCCCTTACCTATAAGTCTGTTTGCTCCAGGACGGTCTAGGATTGTTCGTGAGTCCATCATTGCTGACACACGGAATGCAATACGTGCGGGGAAGTTTGCTTTTATTGTACCTGTGATAATATTGGTAGTAGGTCTTTGTGTAGCTATAATCATATGTATTCCTACTGCACGTGCCAGCTGTGCAATACGTGCAATAGGTAGCTCAACTTCTTTGCCTGCCGTCATAATAAGGTCGCCAAACTCATCAATGATAACTACTATATACGGCATATATCTATGACCTTCGTCCTCGCGTAGCTTATGGTTTACGAACTTCTCGTTATATTCTTTCACGTTTCGTACTTGTGCCGCCTTCAAAAGGTCATATCTTGTGTCCATCTCTATGCACACTGAATTCAGAGTTTGTACTACTCTTTTTACGTCAGTTATTATGGGCTCGTCTTCATTTGGTAGTTTAGCCAAGAAGTGGTTCTCTATAACTGAATAGATACTGAACTCTACTTTTTTGGGATCTACAAGTACAAATTTCAGTTCAGCAGGGTGTTTTTTGTAGAGCAGTGAAGTGATTATGGCATTAAGTCCAACAGACTTTCCTTGACCGGTAGCCCCTGCAACAAGTACGTGAGGCATTTTGCACAAGTCGAACATAAACACCTCGTTTGTGATTGTTTTACCAAGCACCACCGGAAGGTCAAACTTTGACTCTTGAAACTTCTTGCTACCGATAACGCTTTGTCCAGAAACAATTTTCGGATTGCGGTTTGGCACCTCAATACCTATTGTTCCTTTGCCCGGTATTGGAGCTATAATTCTTATTCCGTCAGCAGAAAGACTAAGTGCAATATCGTCTTCCAATCCTCTAATCTTTGATATTCTAACCCCTTGTTCAGGTGTGATTTCGTATAGAGTGACTGTTGGTCCTACTGTTGCCTTTATTGAGCTTATCTCTATTCCAAAACTTCTTAGCGTTGTAATAATCTTTTCTTTGTTTGCCGTTTGTTCTTCCATGTCGATAGTAGGCGCATCATTGTCGAAGTGACGCATGAGGTCTAGAGTTGGATACTTATAATCGGCAAGAAGGTTAGTGGGGTCATACGGCCCGCTGTATGTGTTTTCTACAATCACATCTTTAGCTACCTCTACTATTTCTATATCAGTGTTTTGCGTTCTGTCTGTGTTGTCATTGTTTTCAAAGCTAAATTCCACCTTTTCTGAACTGTATTTACTTGACTTTTCATTCATATATTGTTCAGAAGTAGACTCTATATGGTTTGCATCTTGACTGTATACAGTTTCTGAAGGGCTTGTTTTGTCTTTTTCTGAAAGCGTTTCATCATTGTTGGCATAGTCATCTTCATTATTGTCTTCTTTCTTCTCTCTTTTGGGCAGTTTTATCTTTTTAAGTAGGTCAATGTTTAGCTTGTTTTTTACCCAGTTAAGAATGTCTATACTCACATAGGTTGAATATGACATGGCAACAACCAATAACAAGATTATCACTCCTACACTGCCTATCTGTATGACAAGCCAGTTTGAGATGTTATAGCCCACTTTTCCGCCCCAAAAAATAGATGCGTTTCTGTATATTGGTTCAAAGGCGAACGCCAAGAAAAGAGAAAGCCAAAAAAGAAGTAAGGTTGAGTTTAGGAAAGCCTTTATTATGTTGTTCTTATATAGCTTAACAAGTCTGAACCCAACAAGCATAATGAATATGGGTATTATGAACGATGCATATCCGAAACCGTTTTGCACAAAAAACTGACCCAGCATAACTCCCAGCCTGCCGCCCTTATTTGCCACCTCGTTTGCATCTATCTGACTTCCGCTGTCTACTGCTTGAGCGATGTCTTCTATTGTGCTTTGGTCTGTGCTATACGATAGGCAGAAGCTACCCAACGATATGAACAAAAACAGACCTATTCCAATCAGAATAAATCCAGTAATGTAAACAAACTTCTGACTCTTTATTTTGTCTATCAAGTTGCTTATCTTTTCCGATAAACTTATATGTTGTACCTTTTTGTTGCTCATATCTTTGAAACTGACTTAATGTTACTTTTTTCGTCTTGATATAACCATTTTATAACAAGATGTTAATCACGGCAAAGTTAGTAAAAAAACATCTGTTTATATATTGATTAAATCCTTTTTCTTAACTTTGTAGCCTTAACAATATAGAGCTATATGGTATGGAGAGTGAAGTAATATTTGACAGAAAGGTAATAGATTTTGTTAAAACGGCAGCAGAGTTTTGCGTGTTTGTAGAAAATACAAGTACTGTGTCTAAGAAAACCTTTGTAGACACTTCACTCAAGATTCTTCCATTGCTATATCTAAACGCATC
>JAUMWZ010000121.1 GCA_030529405.1 Bacteroides sp.
ACTATATATAATTTGTATCTAAACTGTATATAGTTTAGAAAACGCATATATACTGTTGGATTAACTATTTAGTTTATTCAGTATGCTCATAGTGTAAAAAAAGAATATTATATAATAGATATATTAAACCGTATTGTATATCTTTGTTGTCTGAGTAATTTATTTAATTATAATGTTGTATGAAAGACTTTTTGAAAATTGTATTAGGAACTGTTGTAGGTTTAATACTATTTGGTATCGTCACTACTATAATCTTTATGGTTGGTCTTATAGGAATAGTAGCTAGCAGTGACAGCTATGTGGAAGTGAAAGATAACACTGTCGTGGTGCTTGACCTTAAAGGAGAAATAAGCGAAAGAAGAAACGAAAGCGGAAATCCAGCAGATGTGCTTATGGAAGCACTTTATGGAGCTAAAGAAGGCTATGGACTAAACGAGATAGTATCTGCCATAAAAAAAGCAAAGAATAATGATAAGGTTAAAGGTATATATCTAAAACCAGAGGGATTGAGCTGTGGTATAGCCACTGTTCAGGAGATTAGAGAAGCACTTGTAGATTTCAAAAAGTCTGGAAAGTTCATTGTTGCATACTCTGATGCCTATACACAAGGCGAATACTATCTTTCAAGTGTGGCAGACAAGGTTATGCTTAACCCTTTGGGATCTATCACTTGGAAAGGACTTTCTGCATCGCCAATGTTCTACAAAGGTACGCTCGACAAGATTGGTGTAGAGATGCAAATATTCAAGGTAGGTACATACAAATCTGCTGTAGAACCGTTTATGCAAACAAAAATGAGTGATGCCAACAGAGAACAAGTGTCTGTATTTCTAAATTCTATTTGGAATGAAGTGACAACAGCAGTTTCTCAGTCAAGAAATATAAACGTTGATAGCCTAAATATGCTTGCCGACAATATGGTTGGTATGGGATTGGCTCAAAACAGTATATATAGCAGACTGGCAGACACGTTGATATACAAATCTGATGTGGAAGATTATCTTGCTGAAAAAGTAGGAGTTAAGAAAGAAGATATGAGATACCTGAAGGTGTCTGATATGAGAAAAGTGAAAAACAAAACAGTAAAAGACAAGAGCGGAAACATTGTTGCCGTGTATTATGCTGTTGGTGGTATTACCGATTCTAACTCAGGCATGATGTCAGGTGAAGAGATTGTGGGCGGAAAGGTAGTAAAAGACTTAAACAAACTAAGAGACGATAAGGATATAAAAGCTGTTGTTTTGAGAGTAAATTCTCCTGGAGGAAGTGCTTTTGCATCTGAACAAATATGGAACGCAGTACGTCAGTTGAAAGAAAAGAAACCTGTAATTGTTTCTATGGGCGACTATGCTGCCTCGGGAGGATACTATATCTCTTGCCTTGCTGATACTATAGTGGCACAACCAACAACATTGACTGGCTCGATAGGTATATTCGGTATGCTACCTAATTTCAAAGGATTGACAGATAAAGTGGGCTTAACTTTTGATGTAGTCAAGACTAACGAACACGCAGACTTTGCTACAAACTCATCTAAACCATTGACAGAGTCAGAGAAAAAGTTTATTCAAGAAAGAATAAACGAAGGTTATGAACTTTTCTTGAAAAGATGTTATGAAGGCAGAGGAATGACAAAAGAAGAGTTGGCTAAGATTGCTGAAGGCAGAGTATGGACTGGACAAACAGCTAAAGAACTAGGGCTTGTAGATGAACTAGGCGGAATTGAAAGAGCAATAGAGATTGCTTCACAAAAAGCTGGTATAGAGTCTTACACTGTTATGTCCTATCCTAAGCAAGAAGATTGGTTTGACAGCTTGTTCAATAAGAACATTGGCTCTGCAAAGGCTAAATTATTGAAAGCAGAAATGGGGGATATGTATAAACACTATGAACATATAAAAGAACTACTTGATAGAGTAGAAATTCAGGCAAGAATGCCTTTCGAATACAATATTAAATAAGAGTCTTTTCATATTTGTTGCGTGTATGGAGGAGAATAAGATAAAGTTAAACAGGTCATTATATCCACTTGCCTGCCTTTATAGGCTTGGTGTGTGGGTTCGCAATAAAATGTATGACTGGGGAATATGCAGAAGTAAATCTTTCGATATACCCGTTATATCAATAGGTAATATTGCTGTTGGAGGTACTGGTAAAACACCACATACCGAAATGATTATTGAACTTTTGAAGAAAGACTTTTCCATAGCTGTGTTAAGCAGAGGGTACAAGAGAAAGACAAGCGGATATGTGATTGCAGATGATAAGGCAAATGCAAACAAGATAGGAGATGAGTCATATCAGATATATTGCAAATACCCCGATATTACTGTTGCTGTTGATGAAGACAGAGCAGACGGGATAACAAAGCTGATGTCAATGAAAACCCCATTTGTTGAGGTTGTTGTTTTAGACGATGCTTTCCAACACCGAAAGGTAGATGTGGGGCTTAACATATTGCTTACAGACTATAACAGAATGTATTGCGATGATGCCGTACTTCCAGTTGGCAGACTGAGAGAACCAATGAAAAGTAAGTCAAGAGCAGATATTGTTATAGTAACAAAGTGTCCTAAGGACATGAAGCCAATAGAATATAACATACTTTCTAAACGACTAGAGCTTTTCCCATATCAAAAGTTGTTCTTCTCGTCTATTGAATATGAACCACTTGCAAAACTATCTCAGTTTGAAAGTAAACTCTATACAGCTGACTTGCAAACTAAGTATATTCTACTTGTAACTGCTATAGCATCTGAAACTCAGATAATGAATAGCCTCAAAGAGAGGTCGAAACAAGTTGTTAGTCTTAGCTTTTCAGACCATCACTACTTCTCTAATAAAGATATAGCCAAGATATGTAAGGCTTTTGAGAAAATAGAGAGTGATGATAAGATAATAGTAGTTACAGAGAAAGATGCTACTAAATTGCGAGATTGCACAATACCTGAAGAGATAAAAGACAAGATATACGTTCAACCTATAAGAACGGTTATACTACAAGACAAAGAAGAATATTTTAACAAACAAATAATTGACTATGTTAGAAAAAATAAGAGAAACGGCAGAATACCTAAAGAGTAAGATGACTACTTCTCCTAATACTGCTATCATATTAGGAACAGGTTTAGGTAGTTTAGTGAATGAGATTACAGAGAAGTATGAGATTGAGTATTCTCAAATCCCTAATTTCCCTGTATCGACAGTAGAAGGACACAGCGGCAAACTTATATTTGGTAAGTTGGGAGGCAAAGATATAATGGCAATGCAAGGAAGATTCCACTATTACGAAGGATATGATATGCAACAAGTAACATTCCCTGTGAGAGTGATGAGAGAATTAGGTATTAAAACCTTGTTTGTATCTAATGCAAGTGGTGGCACTAATGAAGCGTTTGAGATTGGAGACTTAATGATTATTACAGACCATATCAACTTCTTCCCTGAACACCCTTTGCGTGGTAAGAATATATCTTACGGTCCTCGTTTCCCAGATATGAGTGAAGCATACAGCAAAGAACTTATTACTAAGGCAAGAGAGATTGCTAAGGAAAAAGGTATTAAGGTTCAAAATGGAGTTTATTTAGGCACACAAGGTCCAACATTTGAAACTCCAGCAGAATATAAGATGTTCTATCTCATGGGTGCAGATGCTGTGGGTATGTCTACAGTACCAGAAGTAATTGTAGCAAACCATTGTGGAATAAAAGTATTCGGTATCTCTGTGATAACAGACTTAGGTGTGGAAGGAAAGATTGTTGAAGTGACTCACGAAGAAGTACAAAAAGCAGCTGATTTGGCACAACCTAAGATGACAACAATAATGAGAGAACTTATAAACAGAGCATAGACACAACGAAAATAATGAGGACAGAGATTTCAACACTTGGTGAGTTCGGACTTATAGACAAGATTACAGATGGGGTAGGTGTAGTTAATTCCTCTACAAAGTATGGAATAGGCGATGATGCAGCTGTGCTTAGTTTTGACAAAGACAAACAAGTGCTTGTAACAACAGACTTGTTAATGGAGGGCGTACACTTTGATTTAACATACGTACCTCTAAAACACTTGGGATATAAATCTGCTATTGTCAATTTCTCAGATATATATGCTATGAACGGCACTCCTAAACAGATTACCGTTTCTTTAGCTATATCTAAGAGATTTTCTGTAGAAGATATTGACGAGCTTTATTCAGGAATCAAGCTTGCTTGTAAGTCATACGGAGTTGATATTATAGGTGGTGACACTACATCTTCTCTTACAGGTCTTGCCATAAGCATAACTTGTATTGGCGAAGCATATAGCGATGAGGTTGTTTACAGAAAAGGAGCTAAGGAAACAGACTTAATATGTGTCAGCGGAGATTTAGGAGCTGCATACATGGGTCTTCAACTTTTGGAAAGAGAGAAATCTGTTCTTCAAGGAGAAACGGTTGTTCAACCCGATTTTGCAGGTAAAGAATATATTCTTGAAAGACAGTTGAAACCCGAGGCTCGCAAAGACATCGTAGAGAAACTTAAAGAAATAGGTGTAAAACCAACGTCTATGATGGATATTTCTGACGGTCTTTCTTCGGAGCTTATTCATATATGTAAGCAAAGCGAAGTGGGGTGCAGGGTGTACGAAGAACATATTCCTATTGATTTTCAAACTGCTGTTATGGCAGAAGAAATGAATATGAATCTTACAACTTGTGCTATGAATGGGGGAGAAGACTATGAACTTCTGTTCACTGTTCCAATAGC
>JAUMWZ010000122.1 GCA_030529405.1 Bacteroides sp.
TAGTAGAAGAATATGCAAAATTGGTGAGCATCAGAAAGGAAAAAGAGAATATACACTTCACTTTTGAATGTTCATTTGTTGGCGAACTAAAGATAGATCAAAGCGTTTCGCACAACGGTGTGTGTCTGACTGTAGTTGAGCTGACAGACAACACATACACTGTTACGGCTATGAAAGAGACCCTTGACAAGTCTAATCTTGGGCTTTTGCAAGTGGGCGATAAGGTAAACGTTGAGCGAAGTATGATGATGAATGGCAGATTAGATGGTCATATTGTTCAGGGGCATGTAGACCAAACAGCTAAGTGCATAAATGTAGCTGATGCAGATGGCAGTTGGTATTTCCGCTTTGAATATGAGTTTGACAAAGAAAAAGCAAGAAGGGGATACATGACAGTAGACAAAGGTTCTGTTACAGTTAATGGAGTGAGTCTGACAGTCTGCAACCCTACTGACAACACCTTCGAGGTTGCAATTATACCATATACATACGAACACACAAACTTCCACACAATCAAGGTGGGCACAGTGGTAAACCTTGAGTTCGACATAATAGGGAAGTACATCAGTCGTATGATTGAGTATAAATAATATCAGTATCTTTTCGGCATACTATGATGTTCAGATACCATAGTATTTGCTAAGCAATATAGCTCCATAGTGCATTGTCTGTCAGATGTATACACTATGGAGCTTCTTTTTTCTTCTCTTTTAGATTTTCATCTCATATTTTTCTTCACACCGATGATGTACGGTTTACAACTCAGATATATATGTTTCACTTTTAGAATATATAGAGTTTATAGACTAAACATATATGGTTTTAACCTCAAAACAAGCTCTCTCTTTATTTCTCTATAACCACTACTTCCCAACTTTTACTCCATCTACTTCCTCTCAATAATTTTGTAATATCCTCAACATCATAATCTAATAACAGTCAAGAGTAAGTCTTTACATCAACCCATCACACCATCAATCCATTACAATATCCATCTATAAACATCTCATTAGCAAATATATCTTTGGTTGTATTAGATAGAATTGTTACTTTTGCATCTCTTTTTTTGTTAAAAGACTAAATGTGTTTGCGAAGATTTCTTGTTTATGTGTTGTGTAAACTCATTTCATCTATTATTTAATAAAATGATTACTGTTTTTAATTATGAGAAGAATCAATAAATTCCTATTATTTTTGGCGTGCCTTTCTATGATATTATTCTTTTTATCATCTTGCGAAAAAGAAAACCCATATCAAGAGCTGATTGAAGAGCCAAAGAATGATGAAGTCAAAGAAGAAAAACCTGAAACAAAAGTTGAGATAACACTTGGTGGACATGCTTCTTTCACTGGTTTAGAGTTTACAGATAGCGTTGCAGTGAAAAGAACTATTTCTCCTAACGTGCTGTCTATGTCACAGTTTTCTGCCGTATGCGTTATCAGAGATATGCAGGGCGACACAGTGATATATCAGCCAGTTGTGTTTGAAAAACAGAATGAAAACTTTGTTCTTAAAGAACATAAATTAGTGCTTAACAGCAATAAGACCACGGATAATAAAACATGGAAAGCTAAGTATATCGCTGGTGGAGAGTGGAATGATGAACTAAAGAAGTGGACATTATCTCCAAAGTTCTCTGTACTTGCTAGTAATAGCACCGATGTTTTAAGTCTTGACTTGCCACTTTCTACAGATTGGATAGACCTTACCGTTGCAGAGGTAGGAAAATCACGTTCGGAGGGAACAGAAACCAATGCGACTATAATGTTCCAACCGCAAGGTATCGTTTTAGCTCAAAGACTATACACAAATAATGTCAGCGAAACAGTGAACCTCAGTCAGTTGAAGTTTCAAACAAACTCTATTTCGTTTGACTCTTTTTGCGACTTTGCTAACAAATCCAATCTTGATACATCAGAGCAAGGCGAACTTATATTTGAAAATAACTCTAATAAAACAAGTAATGAGAATAACGGCAATACTCAAGAATATACCATAAAGTTCGATATTCCAATATCGTTGTCGCCTAAGTCCGACAACAGCAGACAGCAATACTTATATATATGTGGCATAACTCATGCGATGCCCGATGGAGATAAACCATTTATTCGTACCTATGCTGACGGTATGTTTAATGGAGAAAATGAAGAGAAATTTGCCAATCTGCAAATACTAAACCTAACCTTGAATAAGGTCGCTTCTGGCGAGGTGCTATCTCTTTCCTCATCTGTAAACATCAGCAAACCAAAGGAAAAAGAGCCGGCTACAGAACCACAACCTAAGCCCGATGTGCCAGTTGTTGAATATAAAAAGGAAGACTGGGCAGGCAAGACCATGTTTGTGCATGGACTGAAAAACTTACCTAACCCTAACGATTGGAAATATACAGACCCATACAAATCTCAAGGGCTAAAGTGGGATAAGTCATACGGTTGGTATGATGCGAACAAAGATAACCCTGAAATAGGAGGCTATGATTGTAATCTTTGTTGGGCAGCCACTGTTGCTAATACGTTAAACTGGTGGTTCGACCAAAACAAAGACTATCTTGAGCGATACGGATATGATGGGCCAAAGAACTATACAGACTCATTCAACTCAGAGATATTCAAGTATTTCAAAAAGAGTTTCCCTAATGATGGGGGAGATATACTAGGAGGTTTCAAGTGGTTTCTAAACAGTTACTATGGTCATCAGAAAATGAATGGTGGAGGCTTCTTCAAAGATGTATTTGATGAAAAACCTATCGGCAGGAAGATAAACGCACGAGCAGACGACTTTGTCTTAGAGGTGTATAAGGCTCTGATAAACAAAGAATCTATAAGCTGTGCTATTCAATTTCCTAATGCATTCCTTCACGGAATATCTATTTGGGGTGTCGAGTTTGACAATCAAGGCGGAGTGAGTGCTCTATACATAACTGATAGTAACGACAGAGATATTGAAGACCAGAAAGAGTATAGCAATTTCTTAAAGAGAGGAAACACCAAAGCAGGGTTGTTGAAAAAACGAGTTCAGAAAAAGAATGGCTACTATTACATAGAAAGTTCAGTGCCTGGAAAGTACACTTTCCAAATAGCAGAACTCTATTTCATAGGCTCTTATAAAGAAAAGTGGGAGGAATACTTTAATAAAGTAGGTAAATAGTTTCTCCTTTCTCGCTATGTAGAATAACATATAACGTTACAATAATACATTTGTGGTTTTGCATAAGTGTGTGCCTACAAGCACATACTTATGCTTTTTTATTTCCTGTTTTAGAAGAAAAGTTATAAAGCCTTCTGTAGAAGGTATCCATCTTGTTATAATAATATTGTGCTATCATTTGGTTGCTTCCCTTTTTTATTCTTTTTAAGATGTGGAAGATTCTTAGCTACTGTAATTGATATAATAACTTTTTGTTTCTGTTGATAAATGTCGGTTGATTTATACCTATTTATAATTGTTTTTTTATCAAGGAAGTGAAAAAACTCTTGGTAAAATCATTATTTATAGGTGTTGTGCCTGTGGAAAAGAGAGGGAATTATTGCAATGAATTTAATCATTTATTTTTAATCTTATGAAGAAAAAACATTTAACCCACTTGCTAACAGTTTTATGCTTAGCTTGTAGCTTGTCATCATGTGGCAATGACTATGATTTAAACATAGTGAATAACATGGGGGGGAGCCTGATGTAGAGGTGTCTACAGTGGGGCAATGGACCTCATGTGAAAGTAGTAAAACCCAGAGTTTTCCATTAGAGGTGGATGAGCCTGTTTTACGCTTTAAAAACGAGGAGGTTTATAACCGTGTAACACAAGAACTGCTGAAGAAGTCTGACCTTGAGTGTATGGACTATTTTAAACAGATAGGGTTTAAAGGAGCATTTTCCCTACTTTTAGAAACTGATAATGAGCTTGAAGAGATTTTTGAAAATGATGATCCCACCTTACTTAAAAAATTACTAACAGAGTACAAAGATAAATATAAGGATAAGTTTTTGTTTAATCCAATAGACACCTTAGATGTTACTCCAAATCTTCCATTTAACGATAAAAAAATGTCATTGGTTGGAAATATGCAGGGTTTAGTGGTTATTGGTAACAAACTTATCCAACCGAGTTCTAATAAAGTGTTTCTCCATGGTCCTATAGAACCTGGCTTCCGTGCATCAAAAGATGCTTCTATTACAATTAGGCATAAGAAGTATAAAAGTGTCATGACTCTTGGACGTATTATAAATGGGAATTCTATGGCGGTAGAATTTAAGACCACAAAAAAAGTGTTGTTTTGGAGAAAAAGTGTTAGGGCAAACCATTATGCTAAATTGTCCTACAATGGAGGACCTCTAATACCTGTGTATTGTCCTGCTGGGGCTGAGGTTACTATACTAAATATAAGTGTTCATCCTTTCTCTCCGACATATGATGCATATGTGTATGATTTTGAATCATCAAAATGTCCTGGTCCAGGGAATTCAACATTTAGAAATGTAATATTAATATAAAATAAAAGATTATGAAAAGATTACTTTTGTTATTACTGTCTATATTCTGTCTTGGGGCATTAAAAGCACAAGAGGTTAGACTAGGAGCTTTTGCTGGAGTAAATGTTAGTACCCCTAGTGAATTAAGGTCTAAATTAGGTTTAAGTGTAGGGGTGAAAGGGGAGTTGCAGTTCCAAAATAGTATGTACTTTGAGCTCGGATTGTCCTTGAATTCAAAAGGGTGGAA
>JAUMWZ010000123.1 GCA_030529405.1 Bacteroides sp.
CAGAAGTTTTTGAAGATGTTTTGTAGCACCATGTCGTTGGTTACTTCTCCTGCAATGTCTGAAATGTGGTGTATTACCTCTCTGATGTCTTGGCTAAGGAAGTCGCCAGATATGCGGGTTGTGATGCCTTCTTTGACTCTGTCTATCGCCTCTTTTGCTTTCACGAGCGCATCATAGTGACGTATGTTTGTAACGATAGTGTCGTTTTGGGTGACTTTTGGTAGGTTGGCGGTCTTGATTAAGAGAGTTTCTAACTCATTGGTGTTTCGTTGCTCTTTGGCAGAGATGAATACGAACTCGTTTACTGTTCCTTTGTCAAGGGAGTGTATGAGGCTTGCTATATCTTCTTTTTTGCTTTGATTGATAAGCTCCTCTTTGTTTAATACAAGGATTAGTTGCTTGTCGTTGCAATATGGCTGTACCTTATTTATTATTTGCTTAATCTTTTCTACTTTCTCTGTTGAGTCTATTACAAGCAGAACTATCTCGGATTGTGATAGCTTTTGGAATGTACGTTCTATTCCTATGCTTTCTATAACATCGGTGGTTTCTCTTATCCCCGCTGTATCTATAAATCGGAATGTTACTCCGTTTATATTTATTGTGTCTTCAAGCACATCTCTTGTTGTGCCATGTATGTCGCTGACTATGGCTTTGTCTTCGTGCAAGAGTAGGTTTAGCAGTGTTGATTTGCCTGCGTTTGTTTCTCCAATTATTGCTACTGGTATTCCGTTCTTTATAACGTTTCCTACTCTGAAAGAGTTTATGAGTTTGGTTATTCGTTGGTCAATGTTCTCGCACAAATCCATCAGTTGGTTTCTGTCTGCAAACTCTACGTCTTCCTCACTAAAGTCAAGTTCCAGTTCAACCATACTTGTGAAGGTGATTAGCTTTTCTCTCAGTTCGCGTAACTCTTTGCTAAATCCCCCTCGCATTTGGCTCATTGCTATCCTATGAGTAGATGCGTTTGTCGATGCAATTAAGTCTGCTACTGCCTCTGCTTGACTTAAATCCATCTTTCCGTTTAAGAAGGCGCGTTGCGTGTATTCTCCTGGTTGTGCCAATCTGCACCCATTGCTTATTAGTAACCTCATTATCTCTTGCATTATGTATGATGAGCCGTGGCAAGCTATCTCCACACTGTTTTCGCCAGTGTATGAATGTGGGGCTTTGAAAATAGATACTAATACTTCATCAACAACTTCGTCGCCGTTGAAAATCTTTCCAAATACTATGCTATATGGCTTAACTTCTTCTAGTTTCTTGTTTTTGTTTATTGGAGTGAATATCTTGCTTGCTATGCTTATAGCTTCACTTCCCGATATTCTTATGCAGCCAATTGCTCCACCTTGTGCTGTTGATATTGCGCAAATAGTATCTATATTATGCATGGTTAAATATTTTTTAATGTTTGAGATAGAATATTCATTGTCTGTTCTAAATACTTCTTGTCGATATCGCAAAAAGTGTTTAGCTCGTCACTGTCAATGTCTAAAACAGCTATAACCTTATTATCTACGAACAAGGGTACAACTATCTCTGATTTTGATAAAGAACTGCAAGCAATGTGTCCTTCAAACTTGTCCACATCTGGCACTACGATAGTTTGCTCTTTATCCCAAGACGTTCCGCACACTCCTTTTCCTTTCTTTATCTTGTAGCAAGCCACACTTCCTTGAAAAGGTCCTAACAGCAGATTGTCGCCTTCTACGAGATAGAAACCTATCCAAAAGAAACCAAATGCTTCTTTTATAGCTGCTGTTGTGTTTGCGAGTATCCCCATTTTGTTTGTTTCTCCCTCAATGAGTAGTTTGTATTGCTCAATGAAAGCTTTATATTTTTCTTCTTTTGATAGTCCCGACTGGCTTTGTTTGAAAGATTGCTCCATGTTTCTCTTTTATTTCAGAAAGCCCTTGAAGACAAGCTTTTACTTGGTCCACAAGGGCTTTTGTTCTTATTATTTACTGTTTTGTTAGATTCTGTCTAACACAGTAAGTATTAACTTGTCTATTGTGTTCTTGTATCCTGTGTTTGCTTCTTTTGCTCTTCTGTTAGCAATAACCATGCACACTGTTGTTGCCTTGTGTCCCATAAGTTTAGCAAGGCCAGCAAGTGCAGAACTTTCCATTTCGAAGTTTGTTATTCTGTATCCGTTATACTTAAAGTTCACAATTTTCTCGTTCTGTTTTGGGTCTGCCAAAGGTATTCTTAGCTCTCTGCCTTGAGGACCGAAAAAACCTCCTGCTGCAATGGTTACCCCTCTTACCATGTCGTTTTTCGCAATTCTGTCAATTAAGTCAGCATCTGCGTCAATAACGTATGGAGCAGGAGCGCACATATTGCCACGCCAACCCATGTGTAGTAAGAAATGTTGTTCAAAAGCAAGGTCGCACACACTGTTTCTTCCTGCATAGAAGTTTAGCAATCCGTCAAACCCTATTGATTTTTGCGAGCATACGAATGTGCCTACTGGTGTGTCTTCTTGAAGTCCACCACAAGTTCCTATTCTTACAAACTCCAGCTGACGGAACTTCTCGTTTTCTTCTCTTGTTTCAAAGTTTATGTTTGCAAGTGCATCTATCTCGTTTACTACAATATCCACGTTGTCACAACCGATACCAGTAGATGTAACCGTGATTCTTTTTCCTTTGTAAGTTCCAGTAATTGTTCTGAACTCTCTGCTTTCAACTTCGCACTCACGAGTTTCAAAGTGCGATGCAACAAGCTCTACTCTTGCAGGGTCGCCAACTAATATTACTTTGTCTGCAAGTTGTTCTGGCTTTAGATGCAAATGAAATACAGTTCCGTCCGAGTTTATTATTAGTTCAGACGACTCAAATTTCTTCTTCATTTTTTCTCCTCCTTTAATTATTTGCTAAGTGGCTGTGTGTTGTTGTTTCCAGCCGGCTTAGCTATGTTCTCTCTCATACTTGTGTCTGCTTCTATATTCTTCATCTTATAGTAGTCCATGATACCAAGATTTCCGCTTCTGAATGCTTCTGCCATCGCTTTTGGCACTTCTGCTTCTGCCTCGATAACCTTAGCTCTTGCTTCTTGTGCCTTAGCTTTCATTTCTTGTTCGAGCGCAACAGCCATTGCTCTTCTTTCCTCAGCTTTGGCTTGTGCAATATTCTTGTCAGCGTTTGCTTGGTCTATTTGTAGTGCAGCACCGATATTCTTACCTATGTCTATATCTGCTATATCAATAGATAATATTTCGAATGCTGTTCCTGCGTCAAGCCCTTTCTTCAAAACTAACTTAGATATAGAGTCAGGATTTTCAAGCACAGATTTGTGGTTCTCTGACGAACCGATAGAAGAAACGATACCTTCGCCTACACGAGCTAATATTGTATCTTCACCTGCTCCTCCCACGAGCTGTCTTATGTTTGCTCTTACTGTTACTCTAGCTGTTGCTATAAGTTGAATACCGTCTTTTGCAACTGCAGTAACTGGAGGTGTGTCAATAACCTTTGGATTAACAGACATCTGTACTGCTTCAAACACATCTCTACCAGCAAGGTCAATAGCAGTAGCCATTTGGAAAGGAAGTTCAATGTTAGCCTTTGATGCCGACACCAATGCATGAACAACTTTTTCTACGTGACCTCCTGCGAGATAGTGAGCCTCTAACTCATCTCTTGTTATATTGTTAAGACCAGCTTTGTGTGCTTCAATCATTCCCGGAACGATAACATACGGAGGTACGTTTCTTATTCTCATAAGGAATAATTGTACTAGCGAGATATTTACTCCCGAAACTTTTGCAGATAGCCATAAGAAGAATGGCACATAGTGGAAGAACACCATAAGCAGTATTAGTCCACCAACTCCCAGAATAATAGGGATTAGTAAGTTTGACGTTTCCATGATATTAAGTTGATTAAATTATTTCTGTTTATTTATTTTCTTTTTCCACCAATATTACTCCATCTACAACTCTTTCCACAACGACAGGAGTATTTGGGTCTATAAAGTCATTTGCTGCCTTTACTTCCACTATGTTTCCGTCGAAAGATGCGTATCCTATAAGTGCTAATCTAGTTGTTGTCACTCCTTTGTCGCCTGCTTTCAAGTTTATCGTATTAGTTTTCTCAATTGTAGATGTAATATTCTTTTTAAGTGCTAATCGGTCTAATATCTTAGACTTCATAAACAAAACAATCGATGCGGCAGCTACAACCAGCAAGGCTGCTATTGTTAGTATCCCCGCTACTGTACTTATGTTTGTGAATGCGTAATAAACAGCATAGAATGCACACAATAGGGCTGACAGACCTGCTATGCTTATTCCGGGTACTATAAATACTTCAATAACCAGCAGTATGGCTGTTGCTATTATCAAAAATGAAACAATTAAAAAATCCATAGTTCTTTTTTTAAGGTTTATTTATTCTCGTGTTTTCTTATTTCTTTCTCTGTTTTTTCAATCAGAATTCTCAGTTCTATTTGTCGTCTTTCAAGCTCCAAGATATAGTTCTTCATTTCTGCCTTTCCTTGCTTGTTTGTTTTAGCATAGCTTTCTCTACTTTGCTCAATCTTGTCGTTTAGCTTTTCAAGTTCAGTTTTCATCACTTTGTATTCTCTGTATAGAGCCAATCCTTGTTTAGTCTTGAAGTCTGCCACCTTAGTGTACTCTGTGTTGTCGTTCACCACAAAAGACATTTCTTTCTTAACTTCTTCTTT
>JAUMWZ010000124.1:0-3306 GCA_030529405.1 Bacteroides sp.
ACCGCCACCAAGTCGAGCAGTGAAGTCAGGTTGCTAAACTCAATGTTATTGTCTATGGCAAAAGCCTGCATAAACTTAAACCCAACACCACAACCAGAAAGGTCAGTGTATGGATATGTGTTGTCTTTCTGCTTAGCATTGAGAATTGCCACAGCAGGCGGAAGAACATCATCTGGCACATGGTGGTCGCAGATGATAAAG
Organism: Bacteroides sp.; assembly: GCA_030529405.1. GTDB lineage: Bacteria > Bacteroidota > Bacteroidia > Bacteroidales > Bacteroidaceae > JAUMWZ01. Next base: position 202 of record JAUMWZ010000124.1, read on the forward strand.
TCTATTCCCTTTTCCTTTGCGTATGTAATCTCCTCAACCGCCTTTATTCCGCAGTCAAGCACGATGATTAGCTTCACATCAGTATCATACGCATAATCTATCCCTTGCTTAGACACACCGTAGCCCTCATTATATCTGTCGGGGATATAATAGTCCACGTTAGAGTAATACTGTCTGATGAACTTATAGACCAACGAAACGGCAGTTGTGCCGTCCACATCATAGTCGCCATAGATAAGTATTCGCTCTTTCTTCCCCATCGCCTCGTTAAGTCGCGCAACGGCAACGTCCATATCTCTCATCAAGAAAGGGTCGTGCAGGTCTTTAAGCTGTGGTTTGAAAAAGGCTTTGGCTTCTTTCTCCTCCGTTATGCCCCTTTTAACCAGCAGTTGCGCAAGCACTTGGCTTATGTTCAGTTCTTTGGCAAGGACAGATGCTTTCTCTTCGTCGGCAGTGCCAACTCTGTTATAAATCCATCTGTTCTTCATTATATATATTATTTTTTATTTTCCTCGTGTCAGTATCGTCTGCCCTTACACATTTACACAATAAGCGCAAACTGTGGTAAAAGTACTAAAAACAGTTGTTGTTTCATCTTATCAACAACTGTTTTCTTGCTTTTTAGTGTAAATATTTAATGTTTTTTCAAGTTAGATAAACAGACAGACACCGCCAAACTTTGAGTTAGAAACTGTACGCCATCGCAATAAATCTCATGAATTTACTCCTTAAAAAAGGGAGCAAGAGAGGTGGGCAAGCAATGAGATGAAAGCGCAAAGCCTTTGTTTGCAGAGGAGGGGAACGACAGAATAGTGCAAGACGAGAGCAAAAGGTAGTGATGAAGTCAGTGAAATAAGATTAGATTATCACAGATATAGGGAGAGTAAAAACAGACAAAAGCAAGGGGAAAGGTGTAGTAAGGTTAGATAATCAGCAATACATTGCAAGAAAAGCAACCATAAAAGGGAGGAAAAGAGCAAAAGGGAAGTGATGAAAAGCGGAGTAATAAGGTTAAGGCAGAAGAAACACAAGGAGATTAAAGAAGACAAAAAGCAAAAGTAAACAACACACTAAGTTTAGATAATCAGCCATTTATTGAGAGAAAAGCACGCAGAAAAAGGGCAGTAAAGAGTAAAAAAGAAGTGATGAAAGCGGAGTAATAAGGTTAAGGCAGAAGAGATACAAGGAGATTAAAGAAGACAAAAAGCAAAAACAAACAATGTAGTAAGGTCAGATAATCAACAAAACATTGCAAGAAAAGCACACAGAAAGGGGAAGTAATAAGTAAAGAGAGAAGTAAGAAAAACAGTAATATACGGCAGGAAAAGTGATATAATAAGGTTATACAAAGGATAATTCACTAAACAGAGAAATATACTTTACCGCCACACGACCAATAAGAAAAGGCAAAACAAACGATAAAGCGCCCCAAACAAACGATATATTTTCGCCACATTAACCGCAAACAACCAACCTGCAAACAGCAAACACCAACCGAGTGAAAGGAAGCACTTCCCCACCCCTCAAACGCCCCTTTCAGAACGTCCACAAAGCCGTTTCCCGACATCTCCCATTCACTCGCCCGACTGAAACCTTTCAGTCGCTGAATTGAAGATCTTCACTCGCCCGACTGAAAACCTTCAATCGCTGGACTGAGTTTTTCAGTTAGTAAGACGAAACCCTTCATCTAACAAGATAAAGGTCTTCATTTAGTAAAACGAAACCCTTCAGTTTACTAAGGGAAGTGAGAGGGATAAAGTAAAGGACTTATAACCTATTTACCAAGCATTTATATAGATTAAGTTTTTACTTATACACTCACCCTTCTGACAAATAAAATTTCTTCAAGAAAAACAACACGTATTTATCTATTTATCAAACAAAACATATAAGTTTGTGTAAACTTTTAAACCACATAAACATGTACGAAGAATACACACATCAAGCCCTACCCCCTAAGAAGTATAGGGAGTTATTAGGAACAGCTATCTGTGTTTTTAATTCCAACAATAGCTTTATTATTGAAAACATACTAAGAGAAGACAAAAATAAAAAATACAGCTGGCATGATTTAATTGACATGACTTCGGGAAAGCTTTTAAAACCAGTAGAAGATACAATAACAAGGGAAGCTGGAAATGAGATATCAAAACTATTTAAAGAACTTATAGCAGAGAGGAATCGCATAATACATAGTTTTCAAATAACCAATGATAAAGGAGAACAAGCCCTTTGTACTAAATATAAAGATGGCAAACAAAAAGAAATAACAGAAGAACATATAAAAACTTTTATTAGAAAAAATGACTCTTTATCATCAATGCTTCACGACTTTAGAGGTTACTAAGTTTTTTCTGACAAAAGATAACCAACAAAAAAAATAGACAGTGATTTGGAGTGTAATAAAAAGTAGCCTAATTTCAATCAATATGCCTAAAATATACCAAGCAAAAGTAAAATAATGAGTTTACAAGGATTATCCTTTTATAGTGGTATTAACTTACAAGGGAAGTCACTATTTAACAACAAACACAAACGGCTACTAAGGAATGATTAGTTCCTTAGTAGCCGTTTATCGTAAGTGCAATTATATAACCTCTCTTATTGTTTCTTCTTCAAAAGGAAAGTGTCTATCTGTCTTTTGTAAGCACTCTTTTCTGCTGCACCCTTCATAAAGCTAACTTCGCCATCTTTTGACATAAACACAAAAGTAGGAATGTTTCTTACGTTGAACATAGCAGCAAGTTCTCTCTCGTTATCAACATTTACTTTGTAGATAACGATATCATTTGCGTATTCCTTTGCAAGGTCTTTAAGGATAGGAGCAACCATACGGCAAGGTCCGCACCAGTCTGCATAGAAATCAATAACGATAGGCTTGTCACCCTTAAACTTAAACTCTTTCTCCTTCTCAAAGTCGAATATCTTTTCAATGAATAGTTTCTTATCCATCTTTATAACTTCGCCCTTTGCAGGAGCTTTCTTATCGTCTTGTGCGTTTACTGTGCAAGCAAAAAGAGCAAACACAGACATAACGACAGCAAATAACTTCATCTTCATAATTCAAATATTGTTTAATTAGTAATTAGACTCTAACAATCTCTT
>JAUMWZ010000124.1:3406-4670 GCA_030529405.1 Bacteroides sp.
GTTGTGTAGTGCATATACTCAACTCCGTCGGCAGGAGAGTATGGCATCACTTGACCGTAAGTTAGGCGCAGAGTAGAGTTGGCATCTGGATATATTGCCATTCCTTTGCTCTTTCTTAACTCCATCATACCCTTTACCCAAGACTTGTGAGCAATGTTATAGTTTGTGTTTGCCTCACGCATAGCCTCGCTTGTGTTCTTCATTCCTTGCTCAATAGAGTTAGCAAACATTACCATAGGGTCGTTTTCTAACACTTTAAGTGAAGGTTTTGCGGCGAACTTAGCGAAGTTTTCTTTACTGCCAAATATTGACTTAGCAAAGCAATAGTCCACAAAAGCATCTGTATTGCCCTTGAACTTCTTGTCGATGAACGAGAAGATAGATATGCGTTGTGATGGTTCAATGTACTCAGAATATACTCTGAACATCTCTTTTGCTACTAATCGCTCAACTTCTACGAACGGTGTTCTCTTAAAGTAATTGTTTGCTCGTTTTGACAAACTATCAACTTGTGCAAGTATCTCTTTCTTGTCTTTTGACTTTAAGGCTTTTTCTAACTTGTCTGTGTATGGTATTGCCATAAAGTCTAACCCTCTTACGAACGACTCACTAAGTGCTTGTTGATGATACATAGGCTGTCTGCGCTTAGACACGATAGAGCGTATCATGTCGAAAGCCTTTTGATATTCGTCAGTGCCCATCTTCTTGCCATAGCTTAGTAGCTCTTCTTGTTGCTGTTTCTTTGTGTCTAGAACCTTTAGCTTAACAAGTCCTTCATTCATTCCTATTGCATTCTTCCAGTAGTTTGCAGAAGACGCGTACTTGCTCGCATAGTGTATTCTCAAAGCATCGTCTTTCAACATTTGTTCCATAAGAACTTTTTGACGTGCATCTCTTACGTGATGGCGCATAAAGTTAGTAGTTTGCATGCGTTCTTCCACCTCGTCAGAAATCATATAACGCCAGTTACGACCAGGGAAACCCATAACAAAAGCAAAGTCACCTTTCTCTATACCGCCAATATTTATCTTTATGTGCTTTTTAACCTTTAAAGGAACATTGCTTGCAGAATAGTCAGCTGGTTTACCGTCTTTATCGGCATAGACACGGAATAAAGAAACATCGCCAGTGTGACGTGGCCACATCCAGTTGTCTGTATCTGCTCCGAACTTACCGATTGATGAAGGAGGGGCGGCTACCATACGAACATCGTTATAGACAGTCTTAACGAAAAGATAATATTTATTTGCTCCGTAGAAAGGCT
>JAUMWZ010000125.1 GCA_030529405.1 Bacteroides sp.
TTAAGAAAATATTCCAGTTAGGAAGACAAAACGAATACATACTACCTTGGAACAATCCAGGAATGGCACAATTAAGATATGCAATGAATGTTTCTCAAGCAGCAGAGATGGACATGACAGAATTCTTCGATACTTGGGGAATACTAACTCCTGTAACAAGATTTAGACTGTTAGCATACGGACAACACACATACGAGGTCACACAAGAGATGATAGATAATGCTAAAAACTACATGAAACAATTCTCTACAAAGTGCCCTCCTATACAATACATAGAAGACAGAATGTATAAGGCTGGTGCTACAGGTAATCCTAAGGGAGTTTCTGAAAACGGTTGCGATGTTGGTTACTTTACTACTTTCGAGGAAAATAAAAAAGTTGCAACAAATGTTAGCTATGCACAAAGCGGAAGAAACTTCTCTGTGAAGAACGGAAATAATGCCGTTGCTTTCGAGCTTAAAAAATCAGACAAAGTTATATGGTTCTCTAACCGCTTCAACTTCACTCCACACCAAGTTGTAAATATAGATGGAGCAGAACTTTATGCAGTTCAAGCTGATGGACAGAGAATAAAGGTAACAAAGACTAACTAATAAAAAACAACAAGTTTACTAAAATAAGACATCTCATGCAGAGGTGATTATCACAGAAGAAGTTTTATAATTAGTGATTACATAATAGAAAGAGCATAGTAGGCTTAAAAGACCTACTATGCTCTTTTTATTTATTGCAGTTGATAAAAGTTAGAGTTTAACAAATAACCTCATACTTACTTTTATCTTCAATAATAACATTTATCTCCTTTGTTCATTAGAACGAGTAGTTAACTCCCACTCTCAATGAGTTTCCCCAACCCATTTCATCATTAAATCCCCATTTCCCTGAGTTTTTCACATAAGTATCTTCAATATCATTATCTGACATATAGCCCAAGAAACCATAACCGAGATTAGCAGACCAATTTGGAGTTATCTGATAAGATATATTAGGACGGATACCCACCAACCAACGAGTTTTGTCATAGTCGACTTTTCCTCCAATCATATAACCAGTTATCGCTTTGTAAGGTCCAGTGACTCCAAACATCCCCAATGCAGAAAGAGATATCTTGAACTTAGGCAGTATCTCAAATTCTTGCTTAAAAGATAACTCCGCACCAGTGGTGTAAGAATGAGAGTATTCAGTGTCTTCATTAGCTAAAGGCAACAATAAAGAAAGCCCCACACTTCTATTTGAGCCAATACTATAAAACACAGATGGAACTAATGCACTCCCCTTAGTATTAGGATATAAAGCATCATGATAAACACTACCAGTAAGGAAAGAAACATCAACAGTCCATCTTTTAATGTTCTGTGCAGATACCAATGATACTCCGAACATTGATATCATAAAAAGTAAAATAATTCTTTTCATATATGTATTAGTTATTATATTTAGGTCTAACCCAAAGACACTCTCTTTCATCATTTTTATTTATCAGACATTGCAAATGTATATTTTTTCATAACAAACCACTCATAATTATTCTTTTTTTTATTTTAACACTAATATATTTACCACGACACGCATTTAGGTCACAAAAGCATATTGAAAGCAAACACATCGACAATCAAACTTTAAGATTATATCTTTGTCACAACACAATACAATCACCACACATAAGTAGTTTAACACACCACATAAAGACAAACTTAAAAAAGGCATAACTTACGATAAACAAAACAATGAAGTTGTAATAAAAGAACTGCCCACTAAGAAATATACTCTTAATGGGCAGTTATGTTTTAGTAAGTATCTAACTCTGAGAGATTAGAAACTATATCTACAACCGAAGTAGATAGTTCTTGGTTGAGTAGGACCATATATGTATCCACTATCTCTGCTTGCTCCACGGTCAAAGTCTTTTTGGAAAGAGTTGAAGATATTGTTCATACCCGCATAGACTTGAAGTTTAGCAGACTGAGAGATATTGAAATCGTAAGTAATTTTTGCGCCCAAGTCAAAGAAAGAAGGAGTTTTTTGCAACTCGTCCCAACGTGGTGCAGCAGCATCTTCCGCCTTACCGTCATTAAATCCGGCTGTACGTTTGCCCGCTTTTATCGCATCGATATCGCTTACTGCCGAGCCTACACCCCACTCTATTGCGTGAGGAACATACATTGAGCCTGTGAATGTGCCTGTTAATGACACGTTAAGAGGTTTCACAGGGTTCCACCCTAGTGTGAAATATCCGTAAGCAGTAGGTGTTCGTGTAATCTCAATGTCCTTTTGTGCTTCGTTTTCAAATGAGCCCTCATCATCTTTCTTGAAGTTTGAGCCATCAGCAGCAGGTTCTTTACCGTCTGTTGTTGCTGTTCTTTCTCCCCACTCTTGCGCCTCGTCATATTTGTTTGAAGTAATTGTAGCACCCATTTGCAGTTGCAAAGTTCTGTATGCCAACTTAGCCTCTAAGTTAGCCCCAAAAATCTTAGCTCCGCTACCGTTCACTCTGTCAAATCTCTTTATCTTGTCGCCCTCTGATGCTCTTTCTTCTTCAGCAAACACATCTTGCAAGCGAGTGTGGAAACCTTCCACAAGGAAGTTAGTTTGCAGTTCGCCAAAGCGTTTATACACATCGGCACTAATACTTAGCGCATGGCTAATCTCTGGTTTAAGATTAGGGTCGTTGAACACTTTCTTAGCCTCACCACCCACAACAGCAACGTGAAGGTCTTCATCGAACACTTGTGGAGCGCGGAAACCCTTAGCATAAGTAGCACGCAAGTTTATGTCTTGAGTAGGATTGTAACGGAATGTAGCACGAGGGCTTATGATTAGGTCTTTCACTTCTGAATGTTTGTCTATTCTTGCTCCAAGAAGTAGGCTAACTTTCTCGTTTTTCCACTCTATTTGTGTAAACTGGCTCCAGTTATTTATCTTTTGGTCTAAAGCAGGATATAGTTGCACATCGTTGCCTTTACCATCTTTCTCTGTTGCCCAACTACGTATAGGCATTATATCGTAAAGTGTATCTTTAGTATATTCAACACCGGCAAGAAGCTGAGCAGGCATAAACAAGAACTTATCAAAGTCGTAAGAATACTGCATACCACCCACATAAGTTCTTCCTTTTGTCGAACCATAGTTATCGCCATACATATCCTTAGGAACAGGGTTTCCTATTGTTCCCTTACCTTCTAAGTCGCCTATACCACCATAGTAGCTCTTACGATTTACTGTTTGGGCAGAGATGTATGATTGAAAGTGGTGTTTTGCATCTTCCGAACGAAGATCGAACTTAACATTACCACTGTAAACACTGTGGTCTGTTTGTTCTGCCACCGCTGCAACGTGTGCAGGCCATTCATCTGTCACATGGTCGCCACCACGACGGAACTCTTGTATTCCGTGTATTTCAGCAGTCAAACGGCTATAAGTAGATGTTCTGATAAAGGTGTTTACTCCTAAAGAACGAGCATCTATCTTTCCTATTTCAGAAAATGCATCTCCGTTTGCGTCCCATGGATTGCGATAACGCATTTGTCCGAACAACATAGCACCCGCCTTTTGGTCATCGCTTATAAATGCTCCATTAAAAGAAACATTATTATCAACCTCTTTCATACCTGTGAAACCCAATGACTCATTAACTGTGAAAGAGTTTTTTGAAGGCTCTTTCGTGATGATATTTAGCACACCAGCAATAGCAGACGAGCCAAACAAAGCCGAGCCTCCACCACGTACAACCTCAACACGGTCAATCATGTTTGTAGGTATTTGCTCAAGACCGTAAACCCCAGCAAGAGAACTCATAACTGGTCGTGAGTCTATCAAAATTTGAGTGTAACGTCCTTCCAAACCGTTTATACGAATTTGATTGAAACCACAGTTTTGGCAGTTGTTTTCCACACGCACACCTGGTTGGAAACTTACACCTTGCGCCAAGTTGTTAGCATTTGCCAAGAAAAACAGCTTAGAATCTACTACGTTTACCAAAGTAGGAGCCAAACGTCTTGTTGTTTCATTTCTGTTTGCAGAAACCACAACAGCGTCGAGCATAGATATGTCTTCTTCAAGTGTGAAGTTTATTTCTAATGTTCTATCTTTCTTTATATCAACAACTTTCTCTTTCGTCTTATATCCGACAAACTTCATAACTATAACTTTTTCGCCAAGTGGCAAGTTTATTAGCTTGAAGTGTCCCGTTGCATCGGAAACAGTGCTTATTGTTGTTCCCTTAATAAAGATATTTACCCCTGGCACGTGTTCGCCCGTTTCGGCATCAATGACGTGACCAAAAATGTGAGCATCTGTCTTCTCTCTTTTTGTTTGCTGAGCATTCAAAACAAACGTAGTGGTAAGCATTATCATAAGCACCACTGATAAGATTCTTTTCATAATGAACTTTTAATTTGTAAGTTATTTAACTGTATTTTGCCTTTGGGCGGCACAAATTTAGATTTTTTCTTACACGTAGCTCCTTCTGAAAGTAACTATCTATTGTCAGAACAAGAAAATACCTAGAAGTAGGTATCAGAAACGAGAAAAATAACAACAAATGATGATCGAAGAAATAAACATAAAAAGAGCAATGGAGTGAGCTAATCTGAACAACAAGAAAATGAGCAAAAAAAGAGGTGTTTCTTCACTCGCTCGAGTGAAGAACTTCAGTCGCTGAATTGA
>JAUMWZ010000126.1 GCA_030529405.1 Bacteroides sp.
ATATAGTTTGTTTTTTAGTTGTATATAGTTCGCAACTCAACTGTATATGGTTTATAAACATGCTATATATGAGTTACAAATCAATCTAATATGGCTTGTTTCTTTGTTGTATATTATCTTTTGGCAGATTATTCAAAGTGGCGGGATAGATTATGCATTATGTATAACCAAACATATACCACTGTTTGAGAGAAACAAAAAAAGAGATGATACATTTTGTTTTGTATCATCTCTTTCACTGAAACTATTTTGATTTGAAAAAGAAAACTCTAGTCGTGTGCAAACTCTTTCAATTCTTCCTTCAACTTCTTTCTAATAAAGAACAGTCTACTTTTCACTGTCCCCATAGGTAGATTAAGTTTTTCGGCAATCTCTCTATATTTGAATCCAGCAACAAACATTTGGAATGGAATCTTCATATCATCGGGTATAGTATTTATAACCTTGTAAAGTTCTTTCATATCATATACCGTCTCAAATCTGTTACTTTCTTCGTCTTCTATAAGGGTTTGCTGTTGCAGAGAATACTTGTCGTCTATAATATTCATCTCTCTCACTGTTCTGCGATAGTTATTGATGAATATGTTTCTCATTATTGTATATAGCCAACCTTTAAGATTGGTTGCGTGAGTATACTTCTCTCTGTTATCTAAAGCTTGCAGAACACAATCTTGTACCAAGTCATTTGCAGATTCTCTATCAGCTGTTAGCTTGTACGCAAAGCGTTTCAAATCTTTTTCTGCAGCTATTATTCCTTGAGTAAAATCATTATTGTTCATAAATAGTATTGTTTATTACTTTCTACATTGCAAAGATGTATATAATATATATACTATTTGATAGCAATTTTACCAAGTTGTTTAGCAATTATTCCCTTTTAACTTTTTTTCTTTAGAAAGAATAGTCTACACCTACACCAAATACTTTGCTAGTACGAGTAAATGTTTCTTTCATTGGTATAGATGCTGCACCAAGTTTGAAGTTTGAAGCCTTTTCGAAGTTTTCGTAGTTGGTTAGCATATAAGCTATATTGAATGTTAGCTTTGGAGATATTTTAATTCCAGCACCAAATCCAATAGAGTAAGAGCTGACAGCAAAGCTTATATCTTGTTGATATTCATTGCCAACATTGTAACGAGTAAACTGTGTACCTGCACTAAGTTGAGCCCATTTGCAAACGTCCCATTCTACACCTGCCAAGTATTCATTTGTTCCGCCTTTAATGAAGTTTTGTTTGCCCACTTTTATTCCGTTTTCAGCTGTTACCTCAGCCATTTTTGCACTCTTATCGAAGTAGTGGTGGTAGCCAGCAGATGCTCTTAGTGTTGGCAAAATTTCATATTCTGCACCAATAGTCAATAGACTTGGAATGTCGTGTGGTGTGTTTACACCTTCTTTGAAGTTATTAGTGTCGTCTTTAACAGTCTTGTTTACCACGTTAAGTGAAGTCAATAGTTCGTATTTAACACCTATATTTAGCTTGTTATACTTAAAGTCTGCTCCGACGATAGGTGTTACTCCCCAGCCTGTTTGTTCTACTTCAAGAACCTTGTCGCTTACTGCGTTCTTGAATTTTGCAATCATTTCTGCTGGAACTTGTACTCCTTGTTGTTGTAAACCTGCTAATGCTTGATCTAAAAGTTGGCTACCTGAAATAAGTGTAGGGCTGTTTCCTAGTCCAAGTCTTAGATTTTTTAGGTGTCCTTTATACTTATTGTTCACATAGTTTAATCTTGCTCCACCGAAAACAGATAGATAGTCAGTAATCTTATAGCTTGCTCCAAGTTGCCAACCAAAGATGTATTGTTGTCCTTCCATATAGCTATCTATGGCATATCTGTTTACTCCGAACTTTTTCAAAGCCTCAATTGAGTTGATGGTAGGTATGATTGATGCTACCTTTGCTTCAAATGATGGAAGTCCGTCGTTAAACACTGCCTTACCGCCACCACCTGTTAGAGCAAAACTTGTAGAGAAAGCCCATTTGTCTTTTTTATAAACTGCAAATAAGCTAGGAACGAATGCAGCAGAAGCCTTACCTACATACTCTTTGTTTGGAGTTCCGTTGTTGTGCATAAACAGTGGAAACTGTGAGTTAATTGTACGTGTTTGGAACGCTGACTGATTATTTAATGAAAAATGGAATCCGTTAGGCATAAATGCAGTACCTGCTGGATTAGAATACACAGCGTCTATTCTTGTAGATGCATCTCTTGCAAGCAAACGCAAGAATAGTATGTGTTGGTTTGTATTAGTTAATAATCCTCCCGCTAAAGTTGGTAATGAAACTGATAGTAGTGCAATACCAAGTAATAATTTTTTCTTCATTTGTTTATTATAATTAGTTACAAGGGTGCAAAAGTAAGATGTTTTTGCACAAAAACAACAAAAGTGTGCCGAAAATGTGTTGTTCTTTATGAAACTAATGCTCTTTTGTTTTGATTTTAGTAGTGTTTATATGTGATGTTTAGTTCATTATACTGTGATGTTCTCTGTGCTGTGTGGCTGAGAACATTATATTTCTGTCGTAAAATGATTATATATAGTTTGCAAGTCAGTTGTATATAGTTTGTTTTCAAACTGTATATAATTGAAAAGTCAATTCTTCTTAGTTTAGAAGAGCTGTGTTATTTGTCGCTGTTTATTAAGAGAATACTTTATAAATATAGTATTATATGTGCGGAGTTGTAAACAAAAGCCTTTATCTTTGCGTTTGCTTTAGATATATCTAAATATAAATATTGACTATGTATAAAATAGCTTTTTTCAGCAACAAATCTTACGACGAACAATCTTTCAACGAAAGAAATAAAGAGTTTGGATTCGAAATAAAATATTTCAAGGGTAATCTTAACAAAAACACTGTGCTACTTACGCAAGGAGCAGATGCAGTATGTATTTTCGTGAACGATGTAGCTAATGAGGAGGTGATAAATGCTTTGGCTGAAAATGGGGTAAAGCTCATTGCCTTGCGTTGTGCTGGATTTAATAATGTAGATTTAGAAGCGGCAGCGCGTGCGGGAATAAAGGTTGTGCGTGTGCCTGCATATTCTCCTTATGCTGTGGCAGAATATACTGTTGCGCTGATGTTGTCGTTAAACAGGAAAATCCATCGTGCATCGTGGAGAACTAAGGACGGTAACTTCGCACTTCATGGGCTAATGGGGTTTGACATGAGAGGAAAAACTGTGGGAGTGATAGGCACAGGAAAGATTGCCAAAATATTGATACACATTCTGAAAGGCTTTGGAATGAACATATTGGCTTATGACCCATTTCCAGACCATAACTTTGCAAGAGAAGAAAAGATATTATATGTGTCGTTAGATGAACTTTATCATAGCTCAGATATAATATCACTCCACTGTCCATTGACGGAGCAAACAAAATATATCATAAATGACTATTCTATCAGTAAAATGAAAGAAGGAGTTATGATAATAAATACTGGTCGAGGACAGCTGATACATACAAATGCACTTATTGAAGGGCTTAAAAACAAAAAAATAGGTTCTGCGGGGCTAGACGTGTATGAAGAAGAAGGAGGATATTTCTTTGAAGACAAGTCTGACCGTATAATCGACGACGATGTTCTTGCTCGTTTGTTATCGTTTAATAATGTAATTGTGAGTTCGCATCAAGCATTTTTCACAAAGGAAGCTATGGGTAACATCGCTACAACTACATTGCAAAACTTGAAAGACTTTATGAATGGCAAACCGCTTGTCAATGAAGTGAAACCACAATAAACTAACATTATGCAAATAGAAAACATAAGACGAGAATATACTAAAGGAGGTTTGACAAAGAAAGATGTACCAAGCAATCCTTTTGAGTTGTTCGACAAGTGGCTAACTAATGCTATTGAAGGGAAGGTTAATGAACCAACAGCGGTGCTTGTAACTACTGTGTCGAGCGAGGGTAAGCCCTCTTCAAGGACAGTTCTTCTAAAAGAGGTAAGTCAGGGAGGCTTTGTTTTCTACACAAACTATAACAGCCGAAAGGGACAGCAAATAGCAGGCAACCCTAATGTGTCTATGTCTTTTGTTTGGCATGAGCTTGAAAGACAAATACATATAGAAGGTGTTGCCGAAAAAATATCTTCAGAAGAATCTGATAGCTACTTCGCCAAACGTCCATACACAAGTAGAGTAGGGGCAAGAATATCGCCACAAAGCCAAGAAATAGATAGCCGTTTTCAGCTAATGCGTGCATTTGTTGCGGAGTCGGCAAAGTGGATTGGCAGGGAGGTGCAACGTCCATATAATTGGGGAGGATACAGAGTTAAGCCAACAAGAATAGAGTTTTGGCAAGGACGCCCTAGTCGTTTGCACGATAGGTTTGTGTATACTCTAAATGAGGGTAACACTTGGACAGTAAAAAGAGTAGCACCATAATAGAGATTAAGAGATATAAGTGTAATCTATAATACTTTATGATATGAAGAGAAGAATAAAATCATTGCTTTTTGTGGCGTTTACAGTTTGTTTTTCTGTAATGTCTGTGGCGCAAAACAAGTCTTTTACTTTGAGCGGTTACATAAAAGATGCTGTGCCTGTGGTTGATGGTAGAGTGGTTTTCAGCAGAGAAATAAATACTAGCAAATTCAAAGGAAATGAACTTAAAGTGTTAGTAAATACATGGTTGA
>JAUMWZ010000127.1 GCA_030529405.1 Bacteroides sp.
CTGGGTCAGCAACCTTTATTCTGTTTATACCTTTTTCTTTAAGTGTATTTCCTTTATCGTCTTTTTCTGCCAAAACAAACTTTAGGTTCATGTCTATTGCAGTAGGAGATGTTTGTCCAGCATATACATTGTTGCACTCATCTAATATCTCATATATTCTATTTGCTGGAATATTCATCTTTTCATCATTCTCATCGTTATAGAAAATATGAAATACTACTGGCAGTTCATACCTCAGTTTTGTTATGTCTGATACTTGTTGTTGTGGCTTATCTTTCTTTTCTAAAGCTTCGTCTTTCACACACGAGTTGCCAACCGTTACCACTGCTAATAGCAGTGCTGTTATTTTGAAGATGTTACTTAATCTGTTTGTTGTTTTATTCTTCATGGTTTAGTTTATATTATATATTCAACTTCTTTGAACCAGTATTTTCTTTCTTCTCCGATTGTGTCTGTCAGCGTGAGTAGTCCGTTATCTTCTATGCTTGTTATTACTGCTTCAAACTCTCCGTCTTTATCTCTGTATTTTTCTTTTCTTCTTAAACGATACTGCGAATTTATATAATTATCATCTAATCTATATGTTTTGCCTTCTTTTAGTTTATTATATATGTCAATAAACCTGCTCATTACTCTTTCAAGTACTTCTTCTTTGTCTGTTTCTACACCTATAATGTTGATTAAAGAAACTGGATTTGGCGCATCGCTGATAAACTTTTGCTGGTTGATGTTTATGCCAACTCCAACTATTGTTTTATCTATTTTGTCGTTTACTATGGTGTGCTCAATCAATATTCCTGCAATCTTTTTGTCGTTCCAATATATGTCGTTCGGCCACTTTATGGTAAATCCGTCTGCATAACAACTTAGAATCTCTTTTATTGCAACACTTATTGCCTTAGAAATAATGAATTGTCTGTTTACGGGTATATGATTGGGATATATCACAAAGCTGAATGTTAGGTTTTTTCCTTCTTCCGATTCCCAACTGTTTCCTCTTTGTCCTCTACCGCTATATTGCTTTATGGCAGATACAACCGTGAACTCTTCAAGAGTTTTGCCTTCTTGAATTATTTGTTCTATATAGCTGTTTGTCGATGCTGTCTGCTCTAAAACGATGTGATTGAATGTTTTTTTGTTACTCATCTGTGTGCTTTTCTGATGTGTTTCTATGTTTTTCTATCTGTGTTTCATAGGTGGAAAAAATGCTTCCTTTATATGCTCCACTTTGAAAGGCTCTCTGTTTCCCACCACAGTGATAATGTCAAACCTCGGTTCTAAGTTAGTGTCTTTCTGTATGATATATGAGTTTGCCGCCCTCACAATATTATTTATCTTGTTTTTGTCTACCGCAGCCGTGGGCAACATATATTCTTCGTCTTTTCTTGTCTTTACCTCAACAAAAACAATCTCATTGTCTTTTGCAGCAATTATATCTATTTCAAGATGACTGCTTCTCCAATTCACGTCAAGAATAACATAGCCTTCGTTTCTAAGATGCGCCATTGCTATTTTCTCTCCATATTGTCCTCTTTCGTTGTGTCTAGCCATTTCGAGTGTATGAGTCTTTGTTTTTCTACTTGTTGATTACTAAGTTGTTGCAAACCGTATATCGTTTGCAACTAAACTGTATATACTCTATTTCTAAACTATATATATCTGACTTTCAAACAGTATATAATCTGCAAATCAATATTATATTCTCTTTTTGCAGATACTGTCATATCGCTGGATAATGTTGCTTAGCCTTCGTTTGTTTTATTTTATTTATCATCAGCAACGAAGTTATATCTTTTTATTGTTTGTGTGATAAGATTTTAAGACTATTTTTGCCGTCAGTTATGAAAAAGAAGGTTACAAAGCAGGTTAATATAAATGCTGGAAAGAGCACAAAAAGAGAAAGGCGAATGAGTCTGCTACTTAGTGACTCGGAGCAAAGGATAATTGACAACTATCTGTCTAAGTATAAGATTAAGAATAAATCTCGCTGGCTCAGAGAGACAGTACTTGCTTTCATACATAAGAATATGGAAGACGACTATCCTACACTGTTTGCCGAACACGATATGCGTAGATAAGACGATGAGTGAAGACGAAAAGTTTATGAAACAAGCCCTTGAAGAGGCTAAGAAAGCATATCATATGGGGGAGATACCAATAGGAGCCGTAGTGGTATGTAATGGTTCTGTTGTTGCTCGAGGGCATAATATGACAGAGACATTAAACGATGTTACCGCACATGCAGAGATGCTTGCCATAACATCTGCTGCAAATGTGTTGGGAGGAAAGTATCTGAAAAATTGCACCGTATATGTAACTATGGAACCTTGTGCTATGTGTGCTGCCGCATTGGGGTGGAGTCAGGCTAAAAGAGTAGTCTTTGGTGCAGAAGATGAAAAGAAAGGTTACAGAAAAACTACTTCGTCTGTGTTACACGCAAAGACAGAAGTGGTCTGTGGTGTGCTTGCAAAAGAGTGTGGCGATATAGTGAAAGAATTCTTTGCCAATAACTGTAGGCGCAAGAAATAGACACTCTACTTGTTTGTGCATATTATATTAAGTCATCATTGAGATTGTTTTAAGTCTGCATAATAGCAACAATTATCCCACACTAAGATTATATTTCCCTTCATTAGTCTTACATTAAACCTCAAATCAGATTTATATTGACGCTAGTAAAGATTATATTTAGTCCACATTAAGGACATATCGTCCCTCGGAAAAAGACATTTACTCCTCTATCAAAAAAGAAAAAGACTGAAAAATCAGTCTTTTATCTCTTCAAAGTCTACGTATTCGCCGTCTGACTTGTCAAATATTTTCTTGTTCTGACCGTTGTTTTTGGTCTGCTTGTTATTGTCTTCTTTCGTCTTTTGACTATAAGAGTTTCTTGGCTTATAGCTTGTGCCAAAAATCAGGCTGAATATCTTACTCACAAATCCAACCACTGCAAGAACAGAGGTTATTACAACTGTGATTACAAGAAAGAAGATTACAGATATCGCTCTCATTTAATATTCTCCCAATTTATGCTTGTTTTGTTTTTTTATTCACTATCATTTGCCACAGAACTGTTATTACTTTCTTTGGCTTTTGAACTTATTTACCACCGCAAGTAACGTAGATATGGCAATGTATAATAGTATAGTTATTGCTATTCCGTTTATTCTGAATACGGCAATTGATGCTACACTCAAAGCCAAGAATATAAATCTGACTTTGTTATCCTTAAAACTCAAGTTCTTAAACTTTAATGAGAACATCGGAATGCTACTTACAAGAAGGTATGAAGTGAGTATTACCAATGCAAAGACATAGTATGAATTGCTTACACTTGATGTTAAGTATTCATGTCCTCCAACTATCAATGACGACCAAAACAAAGCATTTGCCGGCACAGGTAAGCCTATGAAAGACTCTGTTTGACGTGTGTCATTATTGAATTTGGCTAGTCTTATGGTTGAAAACACAGATATAATGAGTGCTGTGTAAGGTATGTATGAGCTTACAGGGCAGTTTATTGACCCTGAAGTAATATCTTGCAACAGACTGAAAACCATAAGTGCTGGCGCAAGACCAAAGGTTATGTTGTCTGCCAACGAATCTAAGTCTTTGCCTATGTTAGAGTATGCTTTGAGCAAACGGGCTAACATTCCGTCAAAGAAGTCTGCTACTGCTCCAAAGACAATGAACATCATTGCTGCCTCTCTATTGCCCCAAACAGCAAACAAGCAAGCTATTCCACCACACAAAGCGTTTATGCAAGTGACAGCATTTGGTATATTCTTTACTATGGCATTCATTACTTTAGTTGTTTGTTTACTTTAGTTTAGCTAAGACTGTTTGATTTCCTGTTGTTCGTTGATTCATTTCTACGCAAACTTCTGTACCTAGTGGAAGGTAAACATCTACTCTTGAACCAAACTTAATAAAGCCTAAGTGTTCGTCTATGCAACATTCTTCGCCCACTTCTGCATAAGTAACTATTCTTCTTGCTACTGCTCCTGCAATCTGTCTTGTTAATATTTCAACGCCTTCTGGTGTTTCTATTACGATTGTAGAACGCTCATTTTCTGTGCTAGCTTTAGGCAACCATGCTTTCATAAAGTTACCGCTGTGGTGGCATACTTTCTTAACTACCCCATCAACTGGATACCAATTGGCGTGAACGTTTACTACACTCATAAATATAGACACCATAAGTCTTTTGTCGTGGAAGTATTCATTTTCTTCAACTTCTTCTATGACTACTATTCTACCGTCTGCTGGCGCAACGACAATCTTAGTCGTATCTTCCTCAAAACGTCTTATAGGACATCTGAAGAAGTTTACCATCAGCAGATACAGTGTAGTAGACAAGACGGCAAAGGCAGCAAAGGGTGTTTTGTTGTCAATAAAGAAATACAGCACAGCATTTATTGCTGCTAACAGTATGAAACTAACAATAAGTATTGATGTCCCCTCTCTATGGAGTCTAATCTTTTTCAGTTTCTTTATTCTACGCATATAAGTGCATTTTTATCATAAGTTGTCGCAAAAATAGCTTTATTTTTGATAAACTCAAATAGATTCTGTTCATAAATGGTGT
>JAUMWZ010000128.1:0-1822 GCA_030529405.1 Bacteroides sp.
TTATCACGCAAAGGCGAAGATAGAAAGAATAAGGAATTGGTTTATAACGGAAAGAAAGAGAACAAGTGGGTACGGACAAGGTAATAAACATAGAAACAGAAACAAAGAGTGCTACATAAAGGAATAATATTTATGTAGCACTCTCGTAAAATAGGCAGTGTTTTGTTTGCCTTTCTTATCTTTTTATTTCGTCAGTATCTTATATTCTATTTGTGTAACTTCTCTTTCAAGTATTGTCCCGTATAACTTCTTTCGCAAGCGGCTACTTCTTCGGGAGTGCCACAAACAACTAATTCGCCCCCTTTGTCACCTCCTTCAACTCCAAGATCTATTATATAGTCGGCACACTTAGCTACGTCTATATTGTGTTCGATAACCAACACCGTGTGTCCTCTCTTTATCAGTGCGTCAAAGGCATCAAGAAGTTTGTGTATGTCGTGAAAGTGTAGTCCGGTAGTAGGCTCATCAAAGATGAAAAGTGTTGGTTGCGTTTTCTCCATACTAAGATAGTATGCCAGCTTAACACGTTGATTTTCTCCTCCAGAGAGTGTAGAAGATGGCTGTCCGAGCTTAATATATCCTAGCCCAACACTCTGCAATGGTTGCAACATCTTAACTATCTTTTGTTGCTTATGCTCTGTGAAAAACTCGATAGCTTGATTTACTGTCATCTCCAACAGTTCATATATATTGACGCCTTTATACTTAACCTCCAGCACATCAGACTTAAACCTTCGTCCTTTGCAACTTTCACATTCAAGCACAAGGTCTGCCATGAACTGCATCTCAACAGTTGTATAGCCATCGCCTTTACATTCTTCGCAACGACCACCCTCTACATTGAAGCTGAAATATCCAGCATTATAGCCCATCTGTTTAGATAGTGGCTGGTCAGCCCATAGCTTGCGTATCTCGTCGTAAGCCTTGATATAGGTAACAGGATTAGAGCGTGAGGACTTACCAATAGGATTTTGGTCAATCAGACTAATGCCTTTCAGCATATCAACATTGCCGAATAAGCCTGAAAAATCAGCAGGAGGGTCACACACTTCATCAAAGTGTCGTTTCAAAGCTCTATATAGCACGTCTTTTACCAAAGAACTCTTGCCCGAACCAGAAACACCAGTTACCACAACGAATAAGTTTAGAGGAAACTTGACTGTAATACCCTTTAGGTTGTTGGCACGTACATTTCTTACCTCGATGTAGTTGTTCCAAGCCCTGCGAGATGTAGGAACAGAGATTTGTTCCTCCCCTAACAGGTAGCGAACTGTATGGCTTTTTGTGCCTCGCTGAAGATTACTCATGTCGCCACAATAGACAATCTCCCCACCAAGTCTGCCTGCATCGGGTCCAATATCTATAATATAGTCGGCAGAACGAATAATATCTTCGTCGTGTTCTACCACTACAACAGTGTTGCCTAAATCTTTGAGTTTCTTCAAAACACCAATAAGTTTGTCGGTGTCTTTACTGTGAAGACCGATACTTGGTTCATCAAGTATGTACATACTACCTACTAAACTACTGCCAAGTGAGGTAGCCAGATTTATACGCTGACTTTCTCCGCCAGACAAAGTGTTGCTCGGGCGGTTCAAAGTCAGATAGCCTAAGCCAACATCTATTAAGAATGATATTCTGTTTCGTATTTCTATAAGGATACGTTTAGATACTTCTGCCTCATAATCAGATAACACCAAATCATCAAAGAATAGTTTAAGCTGATATATAGGCATATCAACCAACTCGGAAATGTTTTTCCCTCCAACTTTTACGTAAGAAGCATCTTTCTTCAAACGACTGCCACGACACGACGGACATA
>JAUMWZ010000128.1:1922-4557 GCA_030529405.1 Bacteroides sp.
ACTTTTACGTAAGAAGCATCTTTCTTCAAACGACTGCCACGACACGACGGACATATAGTTTTTCCACGGTAACGTGATAGCATAACTCGGTTCTGAATCTTATATTCTGCCTCCTTGAGCATGGAGAAAAAGCCATTTATTCCTGCAAACTTTTCGTTTCCATTCCAAAGAATTTCCTTCTGTTCTGTTGTCAGTTCGCAGTAGGGTGTGAATATTGGAAAGCCAATTTCTTCTGACACACGTATCAATTCTTCTCTCCACTCTCCCATTTTCTCTCCATTCCAGCATACAACTGCACCGTCATAAACAGACAGTGAACTATTAGGAATAACCAACTTCTCATCAATTCCCAACACATTTCCGTATCCTTCGCAAGTAGGGCAAGCTCCCAATGGCGAGTTGAATGAGAACATCTGGTCAGTAGGTTCAATAAAGGTCATTCCGTCAGCCTCAAATTTGTTGCTGAAAGATAATAATTCTCCACCTTCAACTCCACTATATATTCTGAGCAAACAGTTATTTTCGCCCTCATAAAGTGCTGCTTGCAAAGAGTCAGCCAAACGGTCGATAGCCCCTTTGCTGTTAGATACTGACAGGCGGTCTATTATCAGATAGATTTTGTCTTCTTCATTTACTTGATATTCTTCAATGCGAGTTGCCACGCCATTTACTTCAATTCTGACGAAACCCTGCTTTAATGCCATATCAAGTTGTTCTGTCTTCGTTCTTGAAGACTTATTAAATATGTCGGCAAGTATTACATATTTCGTTCCTTCCTCATATCTGAGAACTGTGTCTACTATATCTTTTATGCTGTGTTTCTTTACTTCTTCTCCGCTGATAGGGCTTATTGTCTTGCCTATTCTTGAGAAAAGAAGACGCATATATTCATATATTTCGGTAGATGTACCTACTGTTGAGCGACTGTTTCTGCTGTTTACTTTTTGTTCTACTGCTATTGCTGGCGGTATGTTCTTTATAAAGTCGCATTCAGGCTTTACCATTCTGCCCAAAAACTGTCTTGCATAACTGCTCAAACTCTCTACATACCTTCGTTGTCCTTCAGCATACAGAGTATCGAAGGCAAGTGAAGATTTTCCCGAACCCGATAATCCTGTGATTACAACAAAACGTCCTTGAGGAATTTCTACATCTATATTTTTGAGGTTGTTTACTCTTGCTCCTTTTATAATTATATTTCTGTTTTCTGACATTTTCAGCTTTCCCTATTGTTTTTCTTTACTCTTTCTTGCCTTTTTCTTAGCCGATTCTTTCTTGCGCCAGATAACAAATCCCGTGATAGGCAAAGATATTCCTACTAGACATGCCAAGAACATCACTATTTTTCCTCCTAAACCAAGTATTCTACCGTCATGAAGTTCCAAGTTCATTCTTCTTAGCTTGTGTGCAGCATTAGCTTCTGTATATTTTCCGCTAAACACTCCCCTGCTTTCAAGTGGTTTGAGTGTATATTGGTCAAAATATAGGAAGTCAGTGCGATAGTATGAATTTCTCTTATGACTTACGTTTACTTTGTACGCACTTTGTTCATCTCTTGGCATATAGATAAATATTCTTGCTGCGTTAGGATTGCTTTCCACAAGATTTGTGTATAGCTGGTCTATGCTTGCAGTGGTAGACAAACTGTCTGCCAAAACAGATTTAGGCACATACGATTTCTCTAGTCCCTTTCCTAATGACAGGGCATTATATACTCCGTCACTAAGCCATGATATAGAGAACATCATACCCGTGAAACACATAATAAGCAACGGTATTGTGGCATAGAAACCTAATGTTCGATGCAGGTCATACATAAATCTGAACGGAGAGAATGGTCTTTTGAAAGTCAATCTACTTTTCAGACTCTTCAAATCGTATGCACGTGGCAACCACATAACTATTCCCGTAACCAAAACTATGAAGAAGATGAGAACTCCATAAGCTACTATCGGGCCGCCAATATCTCTTGGCAACCACAAAGCTCTATGTCCTCTGATGACAAACTTAAAGAAGTCGAAGTCGCTTTCTGTAGCGTTATGCACCTTTGTAACTTCTCCGTTATAAGGGTTTACGCATACAAATTTCTGTGGTCCCTTCTTTGTTGAATAGTCTATTCGTGTTGCCTCGTTGGCACAACCCACAGAAACAGCGATAGGGTTATCCATTCCTATTGCCGAGTTTGATATTTCCACAATCTCAGACAAAGGTTTAACCTTGCTCATATCTCCTGAATATATTCTGCTTTTATGTTCCACTCCGTTAGGCACATCAACGAATTTCCACGGAGAACGAGCGTCATTTATCTCGTCTTTGAATATATACAACGCTCCGGTAGAGCACACAATGATGACTATCACACCTGTAATCAGACCTAGGATAAGGTGAAGTTTAGAACAAATACGTTTGAACATAAGACTATAACTTAATTAAATTCACATATAATCTTGCAAAAGTAGTCCTCAAAATAAAAAGAGCAAAATAAACAGCAAAGAATAAGAATTAAAAAGATAAAATACACCCGCCAGACAAAACAACAACACCAAGAAAAACAAGTGATAACCCCTGCCACAAAACGTATAACACAACTATTTGCAAACCATATACATTTTGCAAGTAAATCATATACAGTTTA
>JAUMWZ010000129.1 GCA_030529405.1 Bacteroides sp.
GGCAATACTTTGCTACACAAAAGCTAAAGACTTGATAGGAAACAGTGAGGAGTTTACAAAAGCCTTTAATCAAAACAGAGATTTATTGATAAGCAACAACATCTCGTTAGAGGAGCAGTCAGCAATGGTTGATATAGTTACAGAGAAGATATAACAATCATAATATCACATTGTTAATCATAAAACACAACTCATATATCCGTAATTTCTAGTCAGAGATTTTAAAGATATCTTTTTATATAAACATATCGTGGTTGCAAACTGTATACAGCTGACTTTTCAGCTATATACAGTTTGTTTATAAATGATATATAACCTACTTGCAAACCATATACAGTCTACAACTAAACCGTATAGAGTTGAAAAGCAAAGTGAGATATACTACTTTGCAAATAAGCTTTGAAGTAAAAATAAATGTATGTTATCCTGCTTTGAAACTATGCACTGAATTCAAAGCAAAGGTTATTACATCATAAATAAAGTGTTGATTATATGCTTTTAAGCTCAGTATATAGACGTTGCACTGGCAAGCCCATTATGTTGTAGAAACTTCCTTTTATGGACTTAACTGCTATATATCCAATCCACTCTTGAATACCGTATGCACCAGCTTTGTCAAAAGGTTTATAGTGGTCTACATAGTATTCTATTTCATCGTCAGTAAGGTTATCAAACAAAACCTCCGATGCTGTGGTGAAACTCTTTTGCCACTCTGTCGTAGTGATAGATACGGCAGTATATACTATATGCGTTTTTCCCGACAAGGCTCTTATCATCTTGATGGCATCTTGTCTGTCTTTTGGCTTTCCTAGCACCTTGTTTTCGTTCCACACAATGGTGTCTGCTGTTATAATCAAATCATTGTTTGACAGAATTTTCTCGTATGCTTTCGCCTTCTTCAAAGATATATGTTCGGCTATTTCGCTACCTTTAAGATGTTCAGGATAGCTTTCGTCTATATCGGCGATGGTTTTTACAGTGAAGTTTAATCCTAACCCAGCAAGCAATTCCTTGCGTCTTGGCGAGTTAGATGCTAATATGATGTTGTATTTACTAACGTTATTAAGCATAGATAGAAGAGGGTTTACAGTTCACACATATACAAACAAGAACTACCAACCAAAGGCATCATCTTGCAACCATTTACCTTGTGCTTTCAAAACCTGCTCGGTTATGTCCCTTCCACACCCCATTCCGCCGTCAAAGTGAGATATGTACTTACACAAGTTTTTCACTTCTGGAGCGGCATCTTTAGGACAACAAGGCAGTCCGCAAGTATTGAGTACGGTCATATCGGGTATATCATCGCCCATATATGCTATTTCGTCATCGCTAAGGGAATACTTTTCCTTGATTTGTTTGTAGCATTCTATCTTGTGAGACACACCTAAGTATATTTCTTTAACTCCTAAACCTGCAAAGCGTTTATATACTGCTTCTGTCTTGCCACCGCTTATTATTCCTATGATTATTCCTTTCTTGACGGCAAGTTGTAGTGCATATCCGTCTTTGATATTGACTGTTCGCATCGGCTCGCCAGACACATGAAGTGGAATTACAGTAGAGCTAAGAACTCCGTCAATGTCAAAAAAGATGGCTTTAATCTTTGTCAGGTCGTAGTTTATAGTACTCATATATGCTTTCTGTTATCTGTTTGTATAGTGAATGTTTATTCTTGTCGGTCTTTAGTATGTCCAAATGCTTGTCTATAGTCTTTGAATCTTGTCTGATTGCTGGCCCTGTTTGAGCTTCAACAGGGGGTATTGTCTTTAGCTTTCTTATTGTTTCTTCTATCAACGGTAGCATGGTGTCGAAGCTGACACCTATTTCTGCCAACACATCGCTAGACATTGTGAACATATAGTTTGTGAAGTTGCAGGCAAAAACAGCCGCAACGTGTATATGTTTTCTTTGTTCTGACGAGATAGATTGCACTCTGTCTGACATACGGCAAGCTAATTCTGTGAGCAAACTCTCGTCTGCCTTGTTGTTTGCCTCTATAAAAAACGGAATGTCTTTGAAGTTTACTTCCTTCTCTTTGCTAAAGGTTTGCATCGGATATAGCACACCAATTCTGTCGGAATAGTCCTTTAGCACTGACATATCTGTACTGCCCGAAGTGTGTACGAGTAAAGACTTCACTCCCCTATCGTACACCTGCTTGGCAACCTCTGTTATAGCGTTGTCAGACACTGCTATAACATACAAATCGGCAACTGTATATAGTTCAGATATTGACGATATATAGCTGACTTCTAAACCGTATATAGGTTGCAAGTCAGCTGTATATGATCTGCAATAGACTTGTTTTATATCTATTCCCTGCCTAACAAGTTCTTTGCTCAACTGTGTGGCTAGTTTGCCCGCACCTAATATTACAGCTGTTTTTATTTTCTTCACGTCTGACATCTAAAAAGAGAGTTATCTCGTTATCTTTCAGCATCGAACGAGTTGATGTGTACCTTTTCCCACAAAAGTTCGTCTTCATTGTGTGGCGGACGTTCGCCCTCTTTGTGACCGAAAGCTATAACTGCAAGTGTTTGGAGCTGTAGAGGGATATTCAGCAAATCGTGTATATACTCATCGCTAGTTATACCATTTGGTGCGAAACGTTCTCTCACTTGCACCCAACAGCTACCTATGCCTAGGTCTTCAGCTTGTAGCTGCATCATGATAGCTGCAATAGACGCATCTTCAACCCATACTTGGCTGGCAAGTGGGTCGCCC
This sequence comes from Bacteroides sp., assembly GCA_030529405.1. Classification (GTDB taxonomy): domain Bacteria; phylum Bacteroidota; class Bacteroidia; order Bacteroidales; family Bacteroidaceae; genus JAUMWZ01. The sequence goes on from JAUMWZ010000129.1 coordinate 2,728, forward strand.
ATAACTACTATGGCAAGTGGAGCCTTTTCGATGAGAGTTGCACCATGTGGTTTGCACATTCCAAGAGCCTTTAGTTTCTCTTTATCGTCTACCACTAAGAAACTCCAACTATGGCTACTCTTAGATGTAGGTGACATAAGTCCAGCTTTCAATATCATTTCAACGTGTTCTTTAGATATTTCTTGCTCCGTAAAACGTCTTATGCTTCTTCTCTTCTTTATTAGTTCGGCAAAGGTTGTCATATTATTGCTTTTGTTTTGTCTGTGATTATGATTGAAAATAAGCCTTGCCAGTTTGCCACATAAGCTAACCCAGCAAGGCTTTAATATATTGTTAGTCGTTAGTTAGCTTTCTGTATCTAACTCGTTTAGGCTCTTCGTTGCCCATTCTCTTCATCTTGTTTTCTTCGTATTCAGAATAAGTACCCTCGAAATAGAAAACATTTGAGTTGCCCTCAAAGGCTAAAATGTGAGTACATATTCTATCTAAAAACCAACGGTCGTGCGATATTACGACGGCACATCCAGCGAATGACTCTAGACCTTCTTCTAGGGCTCGAAGTGTATTGACGTCAATGTCGTTGGTAGGTTCGTCTAGTAGAAGTACGTTTCCTTCTTCCTTGAGAGCCATAGCAAGGTGAAGTCTGTTTCTTTCTCCACCTGAAAGTACTCCACAAAGCTTCTCTTGGTCGGCACCAGAGAAGTTGAAACGAGATAAGTACGCACGTGCATTTACATCTCTACCACCCATTCTTATCAAGTCATTGCCACCTGAAATTACTTGGTAAACGCTCTTATTTGGGTCGATGTCCTTATGTTGCTGGTCTACATATGCTACTTTAACTGTTTCTCCAACCTCAAAACTTCCCTTATCAACGCTTTCAAGTCCCATGATAAGTCTGAACAGTGTTGTTTTACCTGCACCATTAGGCCCGATTACACCAACTATACCGTTTGGCGGAAGCATAAAGTTTAGGTCGTCAAACAATAGCTTATCGCCGTATGCTTTAGCTACATTCTTAGCCTCAATAACTTTATTTCCTAAGCGAGGTCCGTTTGGTATGAAGATTTCTAGTTTTTCTTCTTTCTCTTTAACGTCTTCATTTAGCAACTTGTCGTAAGAGTTTAGACGTGCTTTTCCTTTAGCATGACGAGCTTTAGGAGCCATTCTTACCCACTCAAGCTCTCTCTCTAGGGTCTTTCTTCTCTTGCTTGCAGTTTTTTCTTCCATTTCCATTCGCTTTGTTTTCTGCTCAAGCCACGAAGAATAATTGCCTTTCCAAGGAATACCTTCTCCTCTGTCTAGCTCAAGAATCCAGCCTGCTACGTGGTCAAGGAAATATCTGTCGTGTGTAACTGCAATAACAGTTCCCTCGTATTGTTGTAAGTGTTGTTCCAACCAGTCAATAGATTCTGCGTCCAAGTGGTTGGTAGGTTCGTCAAGAAGTAATATGTCTGGCTTTTGAAGTAATAGACGACAAAGAGCTACACGTCTTCTTTCTCCTCCCGAAAGATGTTCTACTGGTTGGTCTTCTGGTGGACAACGAAGGGCGTCCATAGCACGTTCCAACTTTGTATCTAAGTTCCACGCATCTGTTGCATCTATAATGTCTTGCAGTTCTGCTTGTCTGCTGAAGAGAGCGTCCATCTTGTCTTGGTTTTCATAATATTCAGGCAAACCAAACTTGTTGTTTATTTCCTCATATTCATTTAATGCGTCTACAATTGGTTGCACACCTTCCATTACTATTTCCTTAACGGTCTTTGTGTTGTCAAGGTATGGTTCTTGCGCCAAATATCCTACTGAGTATCCTG
>JAUMWZ010000130.1 GCA_030529405.1 Bacteroides sp.
TATTAGCAACAAACCTGCAATGATGACAATGTAGAGGGCAGCTCTTAATGCTGGTTGCTCAGTCATATATCGTAGCGAACTGTTTCTATTTGCTCCCAGGAATCTGTTCTTTGGGTCTATTCGCACAATCTTCTTATCTGCTATCTGATTTATAAGACGTAGCGTAAGAGGTGATATGTCTTTCGAGCGAACAGCTATATTACAAAAAAGCAGAGGACAAGAAACCACATACAACTCTCCTTTACCCATCTTTATTTTGAAGGCTATTGCCCTTATATATTCTTCTTCTTCTAACTTTTTATTTCCGCCTTTTCCGTTCTCAACAGTTATTATCTTGTCTATCTCCTCTGTAATCCTATCCTCCAAGCTCTTTTCTTTTTTGTATTCCACGGTAGCTATTACGAGGTCTGAAAGTTCTTTCTTTACCACGCAAGACATATTAACTACCTCTTTATGCAACTTGAACTTAGACGGACTGTATATGCTGTCATTTCCTAACCAATTAACTGTTGCGTTCAAGTTTTTGCTATACAGCTCCTTTCGCAACGTTTTATATCCGTCAAAAGATGCTCTTTTGTGGTCGAAAATAGTGTCTTTTATCAAGTTGTCTAAGAAGAACCTAACATTATGTGTAGATATTATAGCCTTTGTTCCTCTTTCTCTTATTGATTGAAAAAGCGTGTCGCGCATCTCTCTGTTGTATGATGCATCATAAACGAAAAGTATGTTACACCCTGTTGCATATAGACTGTCGTTGTTCTGACTATATCCTGCCACTTCATATCCATTAGGCAATGTCTTGCCCATAACCTTATCGAACAAGGCACCTCCTAATGGGTTATTATCTTTCGAACTATAAGTCTGCTCCCAGTTAAACGTTATTGTCATGAAATGGTATGCCAAGAATATTATCAAGGCTATAACGCCTACGAGTATTATGTTATTCCTACTGTTCATGGCTATCTTTTCCTTCCGTTATGATGTTGTTTTTCCAAGCCACAAACTCTGAATAGCCTTGCTCGTCTGCCGAGTAGTTTCCGTATCTGACTCTTAAATACACGTTCGTCATACTCTTAAAATTGTCGTCGCCAACCTCTTTTACGTATGATGTAGGTGTCTTGTTTGGTTGCCACGAAATTCTTTCGCTGTCGTTCAGCTGTTTTAGCGCATACAGATACTGTAATATTATGCCCAATTTATAGTCTTTATTGCCTATTGCCAAAAGTATATTAGTTTGGAAGTCAATTGTATTTATATCTTCTTCAGACAATATATAGTCTACTTCCAAACTCTTATCAGTTGAAAATAGCTTCAGTTTCTTTCGGAAAATGAACAAGATAACTGCCAGCAAGACAATCATCAACACAACGATAAGGAAAGACCTCTCTTCAGATGTATCTATGTTTATCTTCCTTAAAAGTCTTTGTATAAAATCCAATACCTTTTCAAACAATGAAATTTCTTCCTTAGGTATATCGTTGAAATAGTTGTACATCTCGTTAGAGTACACTTCTTCCATCACCTCTTTGTTGTATGTCAGAGTGTCTTGTGTCATTTATTCTTTCCTTTCGGGCTGTATTTGTGTTTTACAGAGAGTCAAAGTTGTCTATTTGTTCTCTTTCTGAAATATGCTCCACGGTGTCCTTAGCGTGTCCGTACTGATACATTATTCCCACTATTATTATAAGGCTAAAAAAGAAAGTGAAGAATAGAGATATAGCCTCAAATATTTTTTCAAAGATTATAAACGCAGTAGAAGTGTTTATTCCATCGCCTGAGAATATATCCAAAGCCTTTAATATTTCCATAATGAGGTAAGGAAATGAGCCAATCAAGCCAAGCATACTTGCGATGATAGAAAGCAATAGGTAAATTCCAAACGTACTACCCCATGTTTTGTTAGCATACTTAAATGACTTCTGTATTGAATATCCCACTCCTCTGTTTTCTAACACATACACAGGTGTAAACAAAGCCGTTGTAGGGAAAATGAATATCAATAAAGGTATGAAGATGAACAATGAAATCAGTCCTAAAGCAAATCCTCCAAATGCAACAAAGAAGATTAAAGGCAAAGCCCCAATTGTAATAGCTAACAACACTAAAAGGAAAGCAACCAAAGACCTTACTGTTAGTTTGCCAAGAGTAGGCACTTCGCTCCAAAGTCTTTGTTTTGCAGCCTCGCTATACTTCTTTACGTATATGAAAAATATAAATGCACTACCAAATATTGCTTCAACTATTGAGATGATTAGTCCGTTTGTTCTGACAACAAGGCTTTGTGAAAGTTCGGGATAATTCTCAAACTTTTCACTGAAAAAAGGCATAGTTTTATCTCCAAACATAGACAAAATAAGGCAGAAAGGAAGTACAAAATAAAGCATATACTTTAATATCTCCTTATAGTTTTCTTTTATGAAAAAGAATGTCATGTTAAGTCTGTTGCTGAAAGATGATTTAGCGTACAGGTCTTTGTAGTTTTGTTCTGGTGTCATTTCTTCTTATTTTATATGGTAAGTAAATATAGTAGAATGTTATAATGAATATAGACAATCCGATGATTAAGGCTTTTAGTGCGATGTGCATATATTCGTAGCGAGTGATGTATCCTTCAATAAATCCTGCAACGATAAATAAAGGTATTGTGCTGAGCAATATTTTTAGTCCAATCTTAGCATTCTTTTTGAACGAATCAATCCTCTTGTAGGTGCCGGGAAATAACCACCCAGTTCCTAAACATAGTCCTGCTCCACCACATATAACTATAACCGAAAGTTCAATAGTGCCATGTAGGAAAACAACTCCAAGCGAATGAGAAAAAACTCCATGTTGATATAGGAATGTTTCGAAGGTTCCTACCATTATACCATTGAATAACAGAATATAAACTGTGCCCAATAGTGCGATAACTCCTGCTACAAATGTGCGTATTCCAACCATTACGTTGTTGAAAGTAATTCTTACAAACATACTCAATTCGCCTTCGTTGGCATACACACCCATAGGGTTTCCCTTCTCAATATTATCGAGTGTCATCTCTATATATCCATCGCCAAGAATTAGACGAGAGAATTCTGAGTCGCCATTTGCAGATAAAACGCCTATACCCATAGAAAGAACGAAAATCACAAGAGAGAATATCAGCTCCTTTCTTGCGCTGTAAACAGCCATTGGCACTTCTTTAGTCCAAAATTCCATAAAGCCGTCTAGCTTGTTTTTTCTTCTTTTGTTGAGTCTGTTGTAAAGACAGTCTGCCAGCGAATTAAGATAGGCAGTGACTTGAGAATTAGGATAGTGCGCCTTGCTATACGACAAATCATCGGTGATCTGTACGTAGTGTTCCACCACCTTGTTTACATCTGCCTTGTTGCTTGCTTGAGCCGTGAGTTCAGCCTCGCTCCATTTAGTTCTATTTTGTTTTATAAACTCTACTTCTTTCATTGTTTACTCACCACTCATAGTGTGTGTTTTGGCTGTAATCCATTATTTAGTTATCGGCAAATATATATAAAAAACGATATTCAACAATGTTTAATAAACTCTTTATACTCTTTATCATAAAGGGCTTACTTGCATATTATAAAACTTATGTGTTATTTCGCAAACCGTAAACTATATACAGTTGATAGAAGTATGAGCAAAGTTTTGTTGCAAACAGACCAATATGTGGGTGTAGAAAGAACATTGGCAGGGGTAGGAGAGAGGATACTTGCTCAGCTGATAGACGTTGGCTTAATGATAATTATACCTTTGATACTCTCACCAATAATATTAAGAGCCGTTGATTTTATAGATGGGAAAAATGATATCTTTTATTACTTCCTTTTCTTGGTGCTTTATCTTCTCATTCCCCTTCTTGTAGAAGTTCTGACAAAGGGCAGAAGTGTAGGAAAATACGTTCTTAAAATTCAAGTGGTAAGAGATAGTGGCGAAACACCTAAGTTCATAGAACATCTGATGCGATATGTTATGACCATTATTGACATTTGGTTTATGGTTGGCACGGTAGGTATAGTTTCTATCATTCTAAACAATAAGAACAAACGACTTGGAGATATGGCAGCTGGCACCATTGTCGTTAAGGTTCCTAGTGTGATGTATGCAGATTTGAAGTCGGCAGAGATAAATACGGCTACCGAATATAAGGTGCTTTATCCCGAAGCCGAAGAACTGTCAGCAGGTCAAATAAGTTTCATTCGACAAACACTGATGAGCACACGAGCTGACAAACACGATAGTATCAGAAAACTTGCTCTTAAATTAGAAGAAACACTAAGCATAAAGTCGCGCTCAAAAACCAGTGATGAGTTTCTGTTTCGTGTGTTGAAAGACTACGAGTATATGATGAACGACACTCAAAAGTAGTAGGCTGTATTTTCTGAATCTTTATTTTCTCTGTGCGGTGTGTCTTTGTTTTCTCGGCAAACAGCTATACCCTCTCACAAAGGCTTATATCACCCCGTTTACAAACCATATATAGTCAAGAAATAAAATATAAATGATTTGCAAGTCAGCTATATATAGTTTGCAACTCAGCTAT
>JAUMWZ010000131.1 GCA_030529405.1 Bacteroides sp.
AATTAAGTTACAAAATAAATACAATTAAAATATGAAATCAATACAAAAGATAACAGCGGTATTATTGGCGTTGATAGCATTTGTTTCTTGTCAGAGAGAATACGATGCTCCTCCTTTGAATGTTCCGGTATATGATGGTCCTAAAGCAAACATAACTATTTCTCAACTTAAAGAGAGAGCTAAGGTTGCCACACCTAAAGATCCATTTGTGATAGTAGACGATTTGGTGTTAAGAGCATACGTTTCTGCTAACGACGAAGGCGGAAATATCTACAACCAAATATTCATTCAAGACAAAGATGCTGCTATTCAAGTTCAAGTAAATAAAGGAAATATAGGTGCACTGTATCGCCGTGGACAAGAAGTGTTCATCAACCTAAAGGGTATGTCAATATCTATCTATGGTGGAGAGATGCAACTTGGCTGGCCAGAAGCAAGTAATAGCGCGTTCAGAATACCTTACGAAATCTTTGAAAAAAGATTCTTGAAAAACAATTGGGCTGACGAAAAGAACGTAACTCCACTTCAAGTAGAAGATTTGAGTGCTTTGAATGCAGACGTTGCAGGCTTTAGCTACAAATTGGTTCAACTAAACAAGATACACTTTGTTAATGGTGGCAAGGAAACATTTGGTCCTGCAGACAAATTCAAAGAAGAGGTTATAAAAGACGAAAAGGGAAATAGCATAGTAGTTCGCACTAGTGCATACGCATCTTTTGCAGGAGAAAAACTTCCAGTAGGTAAGGGTAGCATAGTAGGTATTCTTGGTCGTTTCAATGGCAAATGGCAATTTACTATCCCAACAATCAAAGATGTGAAAGAATTTGATGGTGTTCCTGTTGTAGAAGAAGGGGAAACACCAACAGACCCAGAAGATGCTGTCTTGTTTGCAGAGTCATTTGGAACTCCAGCAAAGGTGGAAAACAAGTGGCCTCTACTTGAAAAATATGATAAGCTAGACAATGAAAAGTCAATGTATGCTTTTGCTGAAGGCACATTAGACGTACGTTCTACAAAGACTTTTGATGGTCATCTTTGGTTCAAAGCTAATGCAGACATTTCATTCAAGATAAACAACGTTAAGAATAAAGGAGCTAAGAAGGGAATTCTTGTTTATAAACTTGCATCTAATCTGTTTACTAAGACAGGAGAAGAACCAAAAACTATCAATGTAAACGTTTTTGAGGTGAAGTTTAACGACACTTCTCTGCAAGTTCCAAGCAAAGAACTCAAAACTGGTGGAGAAGGCGATACCTCAGCATACGAAGTTCGCATAGAAAACATTGACTTGAAAGAATTGAACAGTATAGAGTTTATGACTAAGGGAGCTACAAATCCTCACGGTTTCCGCTTACTTGACGTTAAACTTATCACTAAATCATCGGAGATTATAAAGCCAGAAGGCGAATAGTCAATACAAAACTGGTGCTATGAAAATAACAAAACTATCAATAGTCTTTATTCTTGTGTGTGTGTTGATGCATTCTGCACACGCACAGAATAAACTTGCAGTGTATTCGGTGGGATTCTACAACCTGGAAAACTTGTTTGACACTGACGACGACCCTAATAATCGTGGAGATGATGACTTCACTCCTAACGGTGCTTATGCTTGGACTCCAGATAAATATCAACGTAAGTTGTCTAATATGGCTAAGACAATCTTTAAGTTGGCTAAAGAGGTATGTCCAGCTGGTCCTGCGTTGCTTGGAGTGTCAGAGATAGAGAACAGAAGAGTGCTTGAAGACTTAGTAAAGACTGAGCCTCTTGCATCTCTTGGGTTAAAGGTTATACATTTCGATTCGCCTGACCGTCGTGGAATTGACGTTGGTTGCTTGTATAATCCTAAGCTGTTTACTGTTACTTCTGCCGATAAGTTCAGATATAATCTGCCTAAAGAACCAAACTTTACTTCTCGAGATATACTTATGGTAAGTGGAATATTGGCTGGTGAGCAAATTCATTTTCTTGTGAACCACTGGCCTTCTCGTTTTGGTGGCGACAAATCGTCTGTTTATCGCGAGCGTGCAGCAGAAATATGTAGAAGTGTAGCAGACTCGGTAAGACAAGTCAATCCGGAAGCAAAGGTAATAGCTGTTGGCGACCTTAATGACGACCCTTACAACAAGAGTGTAGCCGAAGTTTTTGGAGCAAAAAGAAAAGCGGACGACACGCCAGCTGATGGTTATTTCAACACTACTTGGCCTCTTTTTGACAAGGGAATAGGTTCATTATGTTTCCAAGGTAAATGGAATTTATTTGACCAAATTATCATTTCAGGAAATTTGTTAGGTAAAGACAGAAGCACATTGAAGTATTGGAAAACAGAGATCTTCAACAAAGATTTTCTAACTACACAAGAAGGTAAAAACAAAGGATATCCTTGGCGTACGTTCTCAGAGAACACCTTTATTGAAGGCTTTAGCGACCACTTCCCTGTGTTGCTATACTTGGTAAAGTCGGTAAACTAAATCTTTGTTTCAGAGATATACGAGGTCTAAACGGACATATATGACTGCCTCTTGATGTGATGTTCTACACATTCGTTAAGTAGCTAGAATAAAAAACTTTACAAAGCTGATAGGATTTCATAATAATATGTGTCCTGTCAGCTTTTTAATTATACTTTTGTTTTGCCTATTTTTATCTTGCAAACTGATATGATATAAACTGCATACAAACTATATACAGTTTGTAACTCAATTATATACAGTTTGCATTACAACTGTATATACTTTGCAAAATGGGTAATAACGGTTTAGCAACTTGTTGATAATTAGAGGATATGTCTTAGTAGTATAATCTGTGTTTTTACGATAACTATGATGATAAAGAAAGAATACAATTCTCCCTTAGGAAGGCTGGTTTTGGTTAGCGACGGAAGTGTGCTAACGGGAATATGGTATTTTGAACAAAAACACTACCCTTATGCATTGATAGCTCAGTGTGAAGAGAAGCCGTGTGCAGTGCTTGACCAAACAGCCTGCTGGTTAGATGCCTACTTCAAAGGTGTAGTCCCTACGTTTACTCCTCCATTATCTTTTGAGGGTACTGAGTTTATGAAACAAGTGTGGAGTATTCTTATGGAAATACCATACGGAGAAACTATTACTTACGGAGCCATATCAAAGCTGTTGGCAGATAAACGTGGCGTTTGCAAGATGTCTGCGCAAGCTGTTGGTGGGGCAGTAGGCAGAAACCCGATAAGCATAATTATTCCTTGCCACAGGGTAGTAGGTGCCAACGGTTCACTGACGGGATATGCCGGAGGAATAGATAAAAAAACATTCCTACTGAACTTAGAAAAGAGTTGTCTAAAATAGTCGGATAGCACACAGTGTTAGGTTGCTTAAAGTAGCAAGATTATATATTAGTCTGTAATGCTTTTTATAATCTGTGTTTTGGTGTGTCATTTTGTGGGCTAAACATATTATGCTCTACCACAAAATAAATATCCTCCTGACACAACGTCAGAAGGATATTTGTATAATCTAATAATCAATCTTTTTTCATTTCTATAATTCCTTTTTCTTCTCTCTTTTGCTCCTCAATCTTCGAGAGTAATATCATCTGATAGTATGCTTCATTAAGTGCTCGTATAAGTCCGGGTTTTCCATCTAAGAACCCCTTTTTTATGAAGTAAGTTTTGAAGAAACGAAAGGCTGGTCTGAATATAAATGACGCTCCACTTGTACTTCTGTTCTTCTTCTTTTCTACTTCGTTGTCGGTATAGAAGTTCGTCTTACTCACAATGTTGCTTATTCTGTCGTTTGCAAGATGTATAAAGGCAAGCTCTTTTCTGTTTTGAGGTATCTTTTCAACTCTGCCCTTTATCTCAACAACTGAATGTGTGTGTACTGGCCAGTAGCTACCCTCTTTGCGGAAAAAGCGAAGAATATAGTCGGGATATAAGCACCTCATAAACTGTCCCATAAAATAGTTTTTACGGGGAATAAGCAGTCCGTCAGCACAGTTTGGCTTATTTATATGGTCGTAAAGATATTCTCTCAACTCGTTTGGTACTATCTCGTCAGCATCGACAACAAGCACCCATTCGTGCGTAGCACTATATACCGCAGCATTGCGTAGAGGCTCAACAACGGTGAAGTTCTTTTTTTCAAACTCCACTATCCTGCACCCGTGTTTCTTTGCTATATCAAGTGTGTTGTCTGTGCTTTCCATGTCGCACACAATGACCTCGTCGAATTTGGCAACAGAACACAACACCTCATCAAGATGTTTGCTTGCGTTATATGTCTGTATTACAACTGAAATCTTATTCATATATACTTGTGTTCTAAACTGTATTTACTTTATAAGTTGGCTATATACATTCAATATCTGATTTGTTATTACATTGTCTTCGAACTTTTTAGCATGTTTCAGTCCTTCGTCAATCATCTTTTGTCTTGCTGTGTTGTCGTTCCAAACAGTGTCAATAGCCTTTGCCATTTCCTTCTCATCATTAGGACTGACATATATAGAGTGTTCCCCGCCCGCTTCTTCAAGGCAAGAACCCGTTGCTGCTATTACTGGCA
>JAUMWZ010000132.1 GCA_030529405.1 Bacteroides sp.
CTTTTCTTGTGTTTTTATCGCAAAACATACTCATATTTCATGCGTTTCTAAGCTGTATACAGTTTGAAAGTAAACTGTATATAACTGACAAATCAACTGTATATGGTTTGAAAGTTGAGTAAATATGGTTTGCAGAAAGAGCTTTCTTGTGTGGTTTTCAATGTATATGTTTGTGAAAAAGCAACAAATACTTATCTGTTTGTTAGTTGTATAAAATATTTATTTTGTATCTTTGTCGCCTGTATAAAAGTAAACGACATAAAAGGTGAGACGTCTTGATGAATATAAGATTAGCTTAAAGAGCTTTCAGTCAGATAGTTTAGAGTTTGAATACAAGCTTGATAACTCTTTCTTTCATAGCGTGGAGAGTGAGGATATTAACGGAGGAGAAGTAGACGTCAAACTGTCGGTGAAGAAACTTGCCGCTGCATTTGAATTTGTTTTTCACACAAAAGGCACCGTTTCTGTACCATGCGCTCGTTGTCTTGACGATATAGAAGTCGATGTTGAAAGCGAAGATGTGTTGATTGTCAAATTCGGAGAAGAATATTCGGAAGAAGACGATAACCTAATCATCGTTTCGGAAGATGAAGGCGAGATAAATGTAGCGTGGCTAATGTATGAATTTATTGTCTTATCTTTGCCTTCTAAGACTACACACCCCAAAGGACAGTGTAATGAGGAAATGATAAAGAAACTTCGAGAACACCTTGCAGTTAGTGTGGATGATGAAGATGAAGACGACGATAACACAGAATATATAGACAACAGTGATGAGGATAAAGAAATAGATCCTCGTTGGAATGAATTAAAGAAAATATTAGATAATAATTAAAAACGATTTGAGAAAATGGCACATCCAAAGAGAAGACAATCGAAGACAAGAACAGCTAAGAGAAGAACTCACGATAAGGCTGTAGCTCCAACACTTGCTACTTGCGCTAACTGCGGAGAATGGCATGTTTACCACACAGTATGCGGAGCTTGTGGATACTACAGAGGAAAACTTGCTATCGAGAAAAAAGAAGCTGTATAACAAAGTTTGAAAGAAACAATTATGCTCAATACTAAAAATAAGACACTATCTTATTGAAGTTTTGAGCATATATTTTATTAAACTAATACACATACCCTGAATGGAAAAACTAAATGCAGTAGTAACTGGAGTTGCAGGATATGTTCCAGACTATATATTGACCAATGACGAAATCTCAAAGATGGTAGATACCAACGATGAGTGGATAATGACTCGAATCGGAGTCAAACAACGTCATATTCTAAACGAAGAAGGATTAGGAACTTCATACATGGCACGTAAGGCGGCAAAAGCTTTACTCAGAAAAACAAATACAAACCCAGACGACGTAGATCTAGTTATTGTAGCTACTACAACACCTGACTATAAATTTCCATCAACATCATCTATCCTCTGCGATAAGTTAGAACTAAAGAATGCCTTTGCTTTTGATTTATCTGCAGCATGTAGTGGTTTCTTGTATGCAATGGAAGTTGCAGCTAATTTTGTACGTTCTGGAAGATACAAGAAAGTTATAATTGTAGGGGCAGACAAAATGTCGTCAATGGTAGACTATACTGACAGAGCAACTTGTCCAATATTTGGTGACGGAGCAGCTGCCTTCCTTATAGAACCAACAACAGAAGAGTATGGAATTATAGACTCTATACTTAGAACAGACGGTAAAGGACTTCCTTTCCTACACATGAAGGCTGGAGGTTCAGTTTGTCCTCCTTCTTACTTCACAGTAGATAATCGTATGCACTACATACATCAAGAAGGAAGAACAGTGTTCAAGTATGCTGTTACGAACATGAGTAACACAACTGCTGAAATTGCAGAAAGAAACTCATTGAGTAAAGATAGCATCAACTGGATAGTACCACACCAAGCAAACATGAGAATTATAGAGGCTGTGGCTAACAGAATGGAGGTTCCTATGGACAAAGTGCTTATAAACATAGAAAAGTATGGTAACACAAGCGCAGGAACATTACCGCTTTGTATCTGGGATTTTGAGAAACAACTAAAGAAAGGTGATAATATCATATTTACAGCATTCGGTGCTGGCTTCACATGGGGAGCACTTTACATGAAGTGGGGATATGATGGCGATAAAGTAACAGAATAACTTTTCTAATAATACACTAAGAACGCACCCGTTATCCCCTATATCGGAGGATAGGTGCGTTTTTTATTTAATGTAAAGGAGTATTTATTATGCATAAGGCAGGATTTGTAAACATAGTTGGAAACCCTAATGTTGGGAAATCAACACTGATGAATGCGTTGGTGGGCGAACGTGTTTCTATAGCTACATTCAAAGCACAGACCACTCGACACAGAATAATGGGTATATATAATGACGACGAGTTGCAGATTGTTTTTTCAGACACTCCGGGAGTACTAAAGCCAAATTACAAGTTGCAAGAGTCTATGCTAAACTTCTCTACTTCTGCACTTGCAGATGCAGATATATTACTTTACGTGACAGATGTAGTTGAATTACCAGACAAGAATATAGAGTTTATAAATAAAGTAAGAAGCGTTGATGCGCCTATTCTTTTACTTATAAACAAGATTGACTTGACCGACCAGGAAAAGCTAGTTGAGGTAGTAGAAAAATGGAAGGAGATACTACCGCAAGCAGAGATTATTCCGCTTTCGGCACAAAATAAGTTCAATGTTTCATACATAATGAAACGCATCAAAGAACTATTGCCTGAGTCGCCACCTTATTTTGACAAAGACCAGTGGACAGACAAGTCTGAGCGTTTCTTTGTTACAGAGATTATACGTGAGAAGATATTGCTTTACTACGACAAAGAGGTGCCTTACTCTGTAGAGGTAGTAGTAGAGAGTTTCAAAGCCGACTCAAAGAAGATATCAATATCTGCCGTCATATATGTTGAGAGAGATTCACAGAAAGGCATAATAATAGGCAAGCAGGGAAAGGCAATAAAGAAAGTAGCCACAGAGGCTAGAAAAGAACTAGAAAGATTCTTTGGAAAAACAATCTTCCTTGAAACATTTGTCAAGGTGGATAAAGACTGGCGAAGTTCAGACAAACAATTAAAGAACTTCGGATACCAATTAGATTAGAGATAGAAAGAAGATAAATCGGCCGTGATGGCTGTATAAACCAAATATATAATATAGGCTTATGTCAAATTTAGTAGCAATAGTGGGCAGACCGAATGTAGGTAAATCCACACTATTTAATAGGCTGACAAGAACACGTCAAGCAATAGTTAATGAGGAGGCAGGTACTACTCGCGACCGTCAGTATGGTAAGAGTGATTGGGGAGGAAAGGAATTTTCTGTGGTAGATACTGGTGGTTGGGTTGTAAACTCTGACGATGTTTTTGAAGAAGAGATAAGAAAGCAGGTACTACTTGCAGTTGAAGAGGCTGATGTCATACTATTTGTTGTAGATGTTATGAACGGTCCTACCGACTTAGATATGCAGGTTGCGACCATACTTAGACGTTCAAAGCGACCTGTTATAGTGGTTGCCAACAAGACGGACAATAACGATTGGATATACAACTCTGCAGAGTTTTACAAACTAGGTCTTGGCGATCCGAATTGCATTTCAGCAATGAGTGGAAGCGGAACAGGCGATTTGATGGACTTAATCATTAGCAAATTCAATAAAGAGTCAGAAGAAATTTTGGAGGAAGAAGTACCTAGAATAGCTGTTGTGGGACGTCCAAATGCAGGAAAATCATCGTTGGTCAATGCGCTAATGGGTGAAGATAGAAACATAGTGACAGAGATTGCCGGCACAACTCGTGACTCTATATACACACGCTATAACAAGTTCGGGTTTGATTTCTACTTGGTAGATACGGCAGGAATACGTAAAAAAGGCAAGGTCAATGAAGATTTGGAATACTATTCAGTAGTGCGTTCCATTCGTTCCATTGAAAACTCTGACGTATGTGTTCTTATGCTCGATGCAACACGAGGTATAGAAAGTCAAGATTTGAATATATTCTCGCTCATACAAAAGAACAATAAAGGTCTTGTTGTAGTAGTGAACAAGTGGGATTTGATACAAGATAAGACCGTAAAGGTTATGAAAACATACGAAACGGCAATAAGAGAAAGACTTGCTCCGTTTGTTGATTTCGAGATAATCTTTGCATCTGCTCTAACAAAGCAACGTATTCTAAAGGTGCTAGAAATGGCTAAAGAAGTCTATGATAATAGACAAATCAAGATTTCTACTGCAAGACTTAACGAGGAGATGTTACCACTTATCGAGGCATATCCACCACCATCAAACAAAGGAAAATATATAAAAATAAAATACGTAACACAGCTTCCAAACACAAGAATACCATCGTTTGTGTTCTTTGCCAACTTACCTCAGTACGTCAAAGAACCATACAAGCGTTTCTTAGAAAACAAGATGCGTGAGAAGTGGAACTTCAAAGGAACTCCAATCAATATATACATCAGACAAAAGTAATATACAGTTTGCAAGTTGAGTATATAGAGTTTACAAGTCAG